>CAYTZE010000057.1:0-4244 GCA_964442415.1 uncultured Candidatus Saccharibacteria bacterium | reverse complement strand
CGCCTTGAAAGATAGTCTTACTGACGAGACTCTGCAGTCAATTCTCAATAATACCTCGTATAACTACGCTTATGATGACTCGCTTCATTGCTATAATTCATCTAGCTATCCTCTGTATTATTGTCTTACAGATAACTAATCAATCAACGTGTTGCAGAATATTCCACTCCTATTCACCTTCATCTTCGGTGCGATCATAGGTAGTTTCTTGAATGTCGTGTCATTGCGGCTCAATACTGGGTTGGGGATAGGTGGCAGATCCAAGTGTATGTCATGTGGACAGGGACTGACATGGAAGGAGCTCGTCCCGATACTCAGCTTCTTTTTCCAAGGTGGCGCTTGCAAAAAATGCAAAAGCAAGATCTCTTGGCAGTATCCATTGGTGGAGTTCATGGTTGGATCAATATTCGTTTTGGTATTTATGACATTTACACCATTCGATGCTATGAGTGCCGTGACTACTGGCATATTCCTGATCATCACTTGTCTGTTGGTAGTCATCTCTGTATATGATATCAAGCACAAAATCATTCCAGATTCATTCTCGTACTCATTTTCAGCTCTAGCCCTGCTCAGTTTGTTCGTTGGAGGCAGTTCATGGTGGCATCTGCCAGGGTATTGGGCACTCATATCTGGACCACTCCTGGCGACACCTTTCGCTCTGATCTGGCTCATCTCGCGCGGTCGCTGGATGGGTCTAGGTGATGCCAAGCTGATGTTGGGTATCGGGTGGGTACTCGGCACCGCAGGTGGTGTGAATGCTATGATATTGGCATTTTGGATAGCTGCGGCTGTCAGTGTCGTGTGGCTATACTATACTTACAAGCGTTTCAAGCCACGAACAGAGATACCATTCGGGCCATATCTGATACTCGGCATGTATCTGGTACTCATATTCAATATTCAGGTGTTGGATTTCGGTCTGATAAAGGAGATCTTGTGGTCGTATTTGTGATGGCGAGGTGAGTTGCGTAGGTCTGACCTGCGCAAGTGTAGGGTGTATAGGGTAGACCTAGGCACAACTATCAGGGTATAATACTATCAATGAAACGCTCTTATTTTTTCCTCCGTCCTGTAACAAGAATCGATACCCCATCTCGCGCTTTTTCCTTGGTTGAACTCATAGTCTCTATTGCCATCTTCGGTATCATGACAGCCTTGGTAGTCGCCAAGTATGGCACCTTCAATAGTAGTACACTCCTCACCAATGCCGCCTATGATGTAGCACTGGCTATACGCACTGCTCAGACTTATGGAGTGAGTGTGAAGAGTGATGGCACGAGCAACTTTACCAAGGAGTACGTGGTCGACTTTAATGTTAGAAACACTGTTCCTCCGAATGAATACTGTGCTCCGGATACTTCGCATTTTACGCTTTGGATCAATAACGCTGCTGGCGATATCAGGCCAGTGCCTTTTTGTAGAGATCTGGTGAAGGTGAACGACTATACTTTGTTGCGTGGTGCCAAGGTCAGTTCCATCTGTGCTGGTACCGATGCGAACAATTGCACCAACTTTGGGAGATTGGTAATCCGATTTTTGCGACCTGATCCAGATGCTCGTTTTGGCACCATTGCAATGCACGACCCGACGGAAGGAGGCTCACAGAATTTCGCACGCGTTACTATACAAGATCCTGACGGCAGTAAGCGGAATATTAGTATATACAAGAATGGTCAAGTATCGGTTGATCAATAAAGGCATGCATACATTTACGCAAAAAAATGGCTTCACTCTTATCGAGATTATCGTATCGATGGCTATATTCTCGGTTGTTGCAGTTGTGGCGTTAAGTGCTTTAGTAAAAATAGTCTCCGCTAATAAGAAGGCGCAAACATTACTTGATTCTGTTACAAATCTCAATTTTGCTCTCGACTCAATGACACGTGAGATGCGTGTTGGAAGCACATATTATTGCTCTGATTCGTATGTAGGCAAGAATGGTAGCAATTTATCAAAACAGACTTGCGACGGCACATCATCTACTGTCGTATTCGTATCCAGTAAAGGCACTTATACACTTGATATACCTCTAGAATATTGTCCTTTTGTTTATGCTTATAGATTTGTATCTGTTACTGGAGGGTATAAGTTGCAAAAATATGAACAAAGTTCATGTAGCGACATAGTTACAGATGCATCATTTTATGATTTTACTTCTGATTCGGTGTTGATTACCGACTACAAATTGAGGGTAAGTGGAGATGCATTCCAGAAAGCATTTGTCTACATAAAAGGTTATGCAGGAGTAAAAGAAAAAGATAGAACTAATTTTGAGATACAAACAGCAATCTCCGCTAGAATATAGTATTATGAATATTATCAATCCAAGACATAGGAATAGGCAGGCTTTCACTATAGTAGAGACTTTGGTGGCCATAACTGTACTCATGATCGCTATTGCCGGTCCACTAGTGGTCGCTTCCAAGGGACTGAACTCGGCGCTCTTTGCCAAGGATCAGATGATAGCCTCATATCTAGCTCAGGAGTCTATGGAAATTATCAAAAACATTAAAGACAACAATCTAAATAGTACTTGGTTGAGTCCTTTCTCACCTACATGTATAAAATCATCTGGCAGTGTACCGACTGCTTGTGATGTTGAGTTGTTGCAGAATAGCCTCCAACCTACTATTAGTACCTCTTGTGTGGGTAACTTGGGATGCTCGTTATACTTGAGCAATTCTGGATATGGTTATACACATGATCCGAGTGGAGCCACAATGACTAATTTCAGAAGATATTTTTATCTCGAGACAATAGCCACTGATTTGTCACGAGTAACAGTGGTGGTCTCTTGGTACGAACACACCATACCATACGAGATCAGACTATCGAGTGAGATAGCGAATGCTTCTAGATAATAATATGACTTTCAACACACACAAATCAGGATACACACTACTATTCGCAGTACTAACTGCAGCTTTAGTCCTCGGTGTAGCTGTGTTCGTGTTGTCGATTAGCAAGAAGCAGTATCAATTAGCTGTACAAGCACGCGAGTCTATGTATTCATTTTATGCGGCTGATAGTGCCATAGAGTGTATTTCGCTAAACAATAATGCGATTTCGTCGACAGCACCTTTTTCATTTTATTGTGATAATCCATCAGTACCCATCAATTTTAATGATGGGACATCAGGAAACTCATTTGTAGTAGCTAACGGTCCATCAGAATTTGATAATGGTGCATTACAACTAAAGGATAGACCAATAAAATTATCCAATGGTACATGTGCTTTAGTAACTATTACTACTGGTCAACAAACTATAACCATTGGGCAAAGTGGTTTATTTAATACAGTTCCAAAAACTACCATCGAGGCTCGAGGATACAACAACTGCGACGCCTCTGGGTTACCTATAGTCAGCACTCGTAGCGTAGAACGCGCTATCCGCCTCACGCTACCATATGGTATTTGATTTTCGATTATAGCCCTTTATCTCCTATATTTTTCTGGTATTGTTAGGGTATGAAAGACAAGAAGTCACAGCATATAGCTAGGGCCTCAAAAAACGTCAAAGAGCGTTACAAGGCTCTTGTTGCATCCATAAACCAGCATCGCCACTCCTACCACACTCTGGACAAACCGGAGATCAGCGACGAAGCCTACGACTCACTTTTCCGTGAATTGGTAGCTCTAGAAACAGAATTTCCAAAATTAAAGGCCAAGGATAGTCCGACAGAGAGAGTTGGCGGAGAAGTCTTGAAGGAGTTTGTGAAGGTCAAGCACGCTTACCGACAGTGGTCATTTGATGATGTTTTCGATCTGGCAGAATTGCAAAAGTGGCAGGAGCGGGTCCGCAATTTCATGGAGAAGGCAGGAATAGGGAACGAGCCACTAACTTATTGTTGTGAGCTGAAGATCGATGGGCTCAAGGCAGTGCTCACGTATGAGAACGGAGAATTGGTTCGAGCTGCTACGCGTGGTGATGGCGAGGTAGGTGAAGACATTACCCATAATGTGAAGACTATCGAGAGTATTCCGCAAAAATTGGACTCGAGTGATTTATCTATTATCACAGTGGGAGAACTATGGATCTCAACTGATAGTTTGAAAAAGATAAATGAAGAGCGCAGAGAGGCAGGTAAACCACTATATGCAAATACCAGAAATCTGGCGGCAGGTTCGGTGAGGCAGTTGGACTCAAAGATGACAGCGGCGAGAAGGTTGGATTCATTTGTGTATGACATTGATGAAATAAAAGAGACTGGAGACTTGAGACTAGATACTAGAAAATTC
>CAYTZE010000056.1:0-4274 GCA_964442415.1 uncultured Candidatus Saccharibacteria bacterium | reverse complement strand
AGCAGTTGTCACGCAAGACTCTGACATCCTGAGATACATCATCAAACAGATCAGAAAGTATCATCGCGATAAAGATAAGTTGTATCGTGTGTGGCACCCCGACAGCGTTAGACTGATCGAAGAAGTTGTAGAGTTGTTGTCCCTTCTGTAAGACTTTTTTTGACTCTTCAGCCATCTCCTCTCCAAAGTGAGAAAGCGTGTATGTTTTTTCATACTTTGAAATAAGAAAATTCAGTGCTGACCGGCTGATATCCTGAGCGAGCGTATTGTGAGTCTGTTTTCCGACACGAGACACAGATAGGCCTACGTGTACGGGGGGGGTTCTACCCTTCAAGCCTTCTTTGCGATCAAAGAGCAGATGACCGTCCGTGATACTGATGAGGTTTGATATTATATAGTCCGTCACGTCGTTATCTGTTGTTTGACCAATGCCGAGACATGTGATCGACCTTGTTTTGCCGTCTTCACCTTTGATTACTCCTGCACGCTCCAGTAGTCGGGAATGTGCGTAAAATATGTCCCCTGGATAAGAGTCTCGGCCAGGATACCTACCCGCAAGTAGTGCTGTTTCACGGTAGTATTTGGCATGAGTAGTCATGTCATCGAGGACGACTAACACATCACCAAACTGACTCAGATATTCTGCTGCAGTCATCGCAGCATAAGGAGTGTAAAAAACACTTCCTGGTGCTATATCACAGGGACTGAAAACTATGACTGCCTTATCCAGTAGACCATGTGATTTGCAAAAATCATATATTTGCATCACTTCTTGTCTTTTACCTCCGATGACCGCATATACCACAAAGTCCCCTCTCATCGCGCATGCCCTGGCAACTCCGAGTACGAAAGATGTCTTCCCTGTTTTTTCGTCGCCAATGACGAGTTCACGTTGACCAGTACCAAGCGGTATGATGCTGTCTATAACACTATATTCAGTGATGAACGGGCGAGATATGAGCTGTCTTTCGGAAATAGTCACAGGCACGTGGTCGATCTCTCGAGTTTCACTATGCGTCATCTCTAGCGGATATTCCTGTAAGAAAGAACCAAAAGGGTCTATGATCGTTCCTACGATCTCTCTACACAGCGCCATACTGACGTAACTTCCCGTACGTGCGACACGAGCTCCTAACTCTGGAATCTCCTTCGTTAGTAATAGGACATCTACATGGTCATCGTAGAGACTGAAAATCTCGCCCCTACTATCGTTTTCAAAAATGACTAACTCCTTGTTATATACATTTGGCAGTCCTGTTACACGCACGATGGGATAAAAGACCCTTTCTACCACGCCATACTCACCAAACTGCTTTATATTTGACTCAAAGTCCATGATCAACTCTGTGTGAATGCTTTTGATAACTGTGGTTGGAGCGAGAGATCGATGTACAATCCCTTCCAATAGACTTTGATCCCCCCTAGTATTGACTTGTCAACGTGTGTCTCTATGACTATCGCGCTCGAGAGGGCCCTAGACAAGAAGTCGTGCACCAATGTAACAAACTCTAGGTTGAGCTGTATTGCGGTCACGATGGTGACTTTTTGTCTGTTCTCGATATCGTCTATGACTCTCTGTAGTGCCTTGTGTAGTTCGACCATGTCTTTGGTGTTGACATCTTTCTCTTCACAGTATGATCGTAATATATCTCCCGCCTGATCAGATAGTATGTTGAAGATATTATCAAAGTTATTTTCGTTATGGATATATAGCCAGTCGTCGGCATCACGAAAACTGCGAATGAGGCTTTGTGCGGTGCTAAGAGTGACGATTGACTGAGAGTCAGATATTGTTCTCATGATTTTCATCAAATTTGAATTTGCCTTCATTAAGAGCTTCTTCTAGAGCCCTGAGTATGATCTTTTTGTGCATATCTACAGGTATGATGTCAGGTACACATTTCCGCATCGTTTCAAAAACGAGCGTATCAATCGAGTCCTCAATCTCTTTCCTACGGGCTTGCTCATACGTACCCAATTCTGATTCAATTTGTGTCTTTCTTTTTACGAAGTCTTCAGTAAGCACACGTTCCAGTATGAGCACTTCTGACGTGAGCTTGTTCAGCGCGTTAGTATATTCGTTACGCATGTGTGCCAATATCTCGCTATTTTGCTCCGCGACAGTAGACTGTAACGTGAGGGCACTTTGTCGTATCGACTCCGTCACGGTTCTCACAGATTGACCAAGCTCACGAGTCAGTTCAGAACCTATTTCTTTTTCAAAGTCTAACTTATGCAGTTCTATCTGGGATATGACTGCTGTGGCTGATGACTTGAGAGACTGTATCGTCTCCAGAGCCTCTCCATGAACATGTCTTAGCGACTTCTCAGGACCCAGCTCCAAGTCATGCACTTTTCTCACTAGTGTGGAGTACTCTCTGATCAGGAGTATGAATATGCCAACATCAAACCCCAGCAGAGTACAGCTCGCTACAAAAAACCAAATTTGGGGTGTAAATTCTGACATATTTGAATCTAGTACACAACAATGAGATATGCTACAGATAGCCCAACACCACTTACCACGATACTGAGTATGAGATTCATCACGATGCTCAGTATGATGAGTTTGGCAGCGAGTGGGTTACGAGACATGCCCTCCAGACCTTTGATCGCGATCCTCCCAAACATTATAAAGCCAAACAAGATCGATATCAGTGCTATCAGTATGGCAAGAATATAGCGGAAGGCTCTAGAAGGATCTTTGAGTGCGAATACATTGGCGATGTTGAAGATTCGTAGTGTGGTGTTCTCGAGCGCTGATTTGACTCCGATCCGCACATTTTCTTGATTTACCAAACTTAAAGCCATCTTTTCAGGTTTGATTTGGACAAGTATTCTTCCTACCCCTTGAGCATCGTAGTCTTCAAGCGCTCGACCAACTACCCATGTATCGATATTCGCTTTGACTCCCACACCTGGTTCCTCAGAAGAGGTTATATAGTCTCCCTTGCGGATGGGTCCATCCCCAGTACTTACTTTCACATATGCGACACCACTCCCTACGAGATACGCGTCCACTTCTACTCCTTCAGTTTCATAGTGAACTGCAGGATCTATGTCGGCAACCCCGACAATATTGTCTTCATTTGCGTTGTCGGTCAGCTGATATCCTGCACTGGTGAGAGTAATGATGCTTGAGTCGAGAGTACTTTTAGCTACCGTGTTTTGAATACGGACAGGATACGCGATATTGGTAAATACACCCTCCTGTCCAAACGTCTTATGTGAGTTAACCCCCCACAACAATAAAAACACGAAAAATACTCTTAGGATGCAATTTTTATATATCTTTTGGAACGTCACCATATAGAGTGAGAGTATCAACAAGATCACGGAAAGTAATATACATTTCAGTATACAAGCAGAAAGAAAGTATTGCAGATAGACCGTACTATACCAATATTCGGTTACATGCTTTTCTCACGTAGAAATAGGTCCTATTTACCTACGACTATGAGCACGTCAGCGTCTGGCTTCGTCTCACTCGTCGGTAGTGAGCCTACAGTGGCCTCAAAAAACTTTGCAATGTCATCCACTGACTGTTTGTTGTTACCTGTCAAGTCGACTACGGTGATCCCTGTGTATTCCTTAGAGCTAGCGGGCGACACGGTGGTTTCTATGACGGGACCTGCTGCTTTCTTTAGCCTCTCATCCACTGACTGTGCGACTGCGGGGTCTGACGTACCATCAAATATGGCAACCCTAAGTGGCTTGATTTGCTGGTTGTTAGCAGCTTGGGTGTTCTGATTCGGTCCGACAAGGAGAGGTCCAGACTCTATTATCTTATCCGTTGAGGGCCTGTAAAGAACAGCCTTCCGTGCAATGGGAAAGACTATAACTTTGTCTCCGTTCTGCGCCTGAGCGAAGAAAGCCTGCTGACGCTTCAATGCCGCCTCGTTAGCTACGGTGGCTATCGAGGGTTTCTCATCTGGGATTTGCATGATGTTCTTAAGCTTCGAAAGGAGCATATTAGTTTCCTGTTCGATCTCTTTTTCTGTTTTAGGGACACGAGCCTCGTAGTACTTGTATAGATCGTAAAATCTTATAGCGAGCATCGATACCACAGCGATGTAAACAACAGATATGCCCATCAGTACTTTTTGTTTTGAGATATTCATAGTAGGGTTGACTTTAGTCCAGTCATGTATGAACTATACGAAATATTAACAAGAAATCTACCCGATAACTCTACAAGAAGAGTGGCTCGTAGTCAAATGATACTTATTCTCCCAACACTTTTGCGACAACTTGTAACGGGGTTTGTAAATTAA
>CAYTZE010000055.1:0-4330 GCA_964442415.1 uncultured Candidatus Saccharibacteria bacterium | reverse complement strand
CAGAGCTCAATGATCCGATAGACCAAGGCGAGCGCTTCGATATTCAAAAGAAGCTTGTTGAGAAAGGGGATACCGAAGCCATGATGCCAGATGGTGAGTTTGTGGAGATGCTTGAGCATGCCATGCCGCCAGCATTTGGTTTCGGCACTGGTGATCGCTTGTTTGCTACACTTTCTGGCCGACCACTCCGTGAGACGCAGATGTTCCCACTCATGAAGCCGAAGTCTGGCAAATAGAAAGAGCAGTTGTTAGCTGCCCGTGAGTGTGGAGATGCATTGGTTACATCTCGATTTCGAAGTTACGCTTCTTGTCTTCAATGTCGGGGTTACGCCCCCTTGATACGCCAGTAGGTACCTTTCTTCTCTTTGTTGAGTTGCCAGTCCATAATGTACGATTCCTTTCAGCTATAATACTACTATACATAAAATTTAATTACCATGTTCAACTTCTTCACCAAGGCACTCATCAAGAAGCAACTCAAAGGCAAGGTTCCAGAGGCAGAGATGGAAAAGTTGCTAGAAGTCATCGAGAAGAATCCTGACTTCTTCCAGCAGATGGTCGCATATGTACAAGACAAGGTTATCAAGGGCATGAGTCAAGAAGATGCTGCCAAGTCCTTCATGCAAGAACAGGGGGATGTAGCTCGCAAGGTTTTTGGGAAGTAGAATCTGCACCAAGGAGACTTCCAATAAATGACGCCAAACTTTGCACTTTTAACTTTTCACTGTAAACTCTCCTTATGTCACTTTCCATCGGTATCGTCGGCCTCCCTAATGTCGGCAAATCAACACTCTTCAACGCTCTTACAAAAAAGAGTGTACTTGTTGCCAACTATCCATTTGCAACTATTGATCCATCTGTAGGTGTTGTACCTGTTCCTGATGAACGTCTCTACAAGCTGGCAGAATTTTCGAAAACTCAGAAGACAGTTCCGGCAGTTGTGGAGTTCGTGGATATTGCCGGATTGGTCAAGGGTGCTTCGGCAGGCGAAGGTCTGGGCAATCAATTCCTGACCAATATTCGTGAGACGGATGCGATCGCAGAGATGGTACGCATCTTCGAGGATGACAATATCATACACGTGGATGGCAAGATCAATCCGCTGAAGGATATCGAGGTTATAAATCTCGAGCTCATTCTGGCGGATATTCAGACTGTGACGAAGAGGCTTCAAAACCTGAACAGAGAAGTCAGGGCTGGCAAGAAAGAGGCCATTATCGAAAATGGAATTATCGAAAGAGTTAAGATTGCTTTGGAAGCGGGTAAGTTGGCTTCCACGGTCACACCAGATGAATTTGAGGCACCATATCTTAGGTCTATGCACCTCCTCACTTCTAAGCCATTCATGTATGTTCTGAACAAAAAGTCTGGTGGTAAAAATCTCGATGAGTTGAACGATGAGCGTTTCCAAGCTTTGCTAAAATTCTTTACTGAAAATAATGCCTCGTGGGTGATTGTTGATGCGGGGATTGAACAAGAGCTCAAGGACTTCGAAGGTGGTGAGAAGAAAGAGATGCGTGAAGGACTTGGCGCCAAGGACGATGGTATTGATAACCTCATAAAAAAGGGTTATGAACTTTTGAATCTCATTACCTACTTCACTACTGGTGAAAAAGAGACACGTGCCTGGACTATCGGTCGTGGTTGGACTGCACCAGAGGCGGGTACTGCTATCCATGGTGACTTCAAGGACAAGTTTATTCGTGCAGAGGTTATCGAGTGGAATAGGTTGTTGGAGGCGGGGTCGTTTGCTGCAGCGAGGGAGAAAGGGTTGCTAAGGACAGAAGGAAAGGAGTATGTGGTCAAGGATGGGGACGTGATGGAGTTTAAAATTTAGGCTACTTGACGATAAATACCATTCATGTTAATGTGTTGTAAACCTTAACAAGAAAGGAGTTATCGATGAGTAAACCAAGTTCCTTTGAACTCGAACTGATCCAAAAGATTACGAGGGCGACGAGTAAGCTCGAAGCTCTCAAGAAAGAACATCCTGACACATGTCCGGTCAATGACCAACACATGCCAGGTAAGTGCACTTGCGGCGCAGATGAACAAAACGCCAAGGTCGCCAATATTCTCTCTGATCTCAAGATCGAATAATCAACCCACCATCTCAACACTGAAAATTCACGTCGCGAGAGGTGGGTTTTCTGTTGGAAAGAAGATGGTGGTCTTATAGAGTTTAAGATCTGAGTAAAAGTAGAGTATAATTAGACTCATGAACAAAATATCAATTTCTCGAATATTATCAATACTTTCAGTTATATCGATTCCATGTAATGTAATTATTATTTTTGGAATTATGATTGGTGGAGGATTTAGTAGTATTGATACCCGAGGATTTATGTTTTGGGGAATAGTTCTAATATTTTTGCTTAGCATTATCTTAACTATCATCTCATGGAAAAAGATCAAACAAGTAAGTGTGAACAGTTTTGCATTTTCTTTGTTTGCTTTGATCCTTTGTATCCTTCCTGTACTCGTTACTATGACTTTAGCTAAATATAACGCTAAGGTATGGGAACAGCAAAAGGCGCAAATGCTTCAAAGATAGTCTAGATAGAAGATGGTGGTCTTATAGAGTTTAAGGTTTAAATAAACTTGTATTTCACACCTAATATGCTAGGATTCTACCGAAGTTAAATTTCGAAACGGAGTACACAAAAATCACAAAGGGAACTGATTATGAGCCATATTCGTCGATTCAAACGGCGTCACAGAGCTACAAATTCGGATGAGCACGTACCACTTCGATTGGGAAGATACGCAGGGGATACATGCAACAAAAAGTATGTTGGTCTCCTGATTGTGTCTGCGATATTCATTGCAGTTGCTGTAAGTATGTGGCAACTCCTCAATCATCACTAATCTGTAGTTCAAACACCTGAACCACGCATTGATCAATCGATAATGCGTGGTTTTTTTGTAAAAAAGCATCATTTAGGCTATCATTTCAAGATGAAGAAATCTGCGAGTAAAACCAATGACCAAGGTAAGGCCTCAGTCAAACCATACGATCATAGGAAGCTGGAGACCAAGTGGCAGAAGTACTGGTCAGCCAAGAAGATATATCAGGCCAAGGATACGGGTGGCAAGAAATTTTATGCACTCATAGAGTTCCCATATCCTTCTGGAGATGGTCTACATGTCGGTCATCCTCGCCCATATATAGGTATGGATGTGATCGCTCGCAAGCGTCGCATGGAGGGCTTCAATGTCCTGTACCCGATAGGTTGGGATGCATTTGGATTGCCGACTGAAAATTACGCGATCAAAACAGGGATTCAACCATCGGTGGTGACCAAGAAGAATACAGATACATTCCGGAGACAAATAAAGTCTATTGGTGTGTCATTCGACTGGTCACGCGAGATCAATACGACTGACCCGGCGTATTACAAATGGACGCAGTGGATATTCCTGCAATTCTTTAGGAAGGGATTGGCGTACAAGAAGAAGATGACCATCAATTGGTGCCCGAAGGATTTGACTGGTCTCGCCAATGAAGAGGTGGTCAATGGTTGCTGTGAACGTTGCGGTACTCCAGTCGAGAAGCGTGACAAGGAACAGTGGATGTTGGCTATTACAAAATATGCTGAGCGCTTGGATGCAGATTTGGATACGGTCGACTACTTGGAACGAATTAAAATTCAGCAAAGAAACTGGATCGGAAGGTCTGAAGGTGCAGAAATTGAGTTTGCTATAAAGGGAACAGACAAAAAGATAAAAGTTTTTACGACGAGACCGGACACGTTGTTCGGTGTGACATACGTTGTGCTCGCTCCGGAGCACAAGTTGGTCACTGAATTATCGGAGAAGATTTCTAATATGTCGGAGGTGAATGAGTATCGAGCCAAGATTAAGAATGAGACAGATATTGAACGAACTGATGCTACTAAGGAAAAGACGGGGATTGAACTTAGGGGTCTCGTTGCGATAAATCCGGTGAACAAGGAGGAGGTTCCAGTTTGGATCGCGGACTATGTTCTTGCTGACTATGGTACGGGTGCAGTCATGGCTGTGCCAGCACATGATGAGAGGGATTTTGAGTTTGCTACAAAGTATAATTTGAAGATAAAGCAGGTGGTCGAGCCGATCAGAATCGATGAAAGTAATCCGCATGTGCCCGGAAAGGAGGTGATCGTACGCAAGGCAGTGCAGGTCATCATCACAGATCCCAAGACTGGTAAAATTCTCTGCTTGAAATGGAAGAAGCAACCATGGACGACATTTATCGTGGGTGGTGTCGAAGGAGATGAGGACATTGTTGAAGCTGCCAAGCGTGAGGTTCTAGAGGAGACAGGGTACAAGAACTTGAGGTTGGCTCGTG
>CAYTZE010000054.1:0-4357 GCA_964442415.1 uncultured Candidatus Saccharibacteria bacterium | reverse complement strand
GTCTTGCAATTTTGTGTTCAAAATATGAGCCCAAAGGAGAAGAATCAACTTGTAGAATTCTTTCGAATTCAATTTCAAGTCAAGGTTCAAAATAAATATACAGTGGCCAAATGGAGGATGATTTGGGCATAATTTTCAGAAAGTTTTGATAAAATCATTGCACCTGAAAAGAAGGGCTTAAAAGAATTGATTTGGTCATGGGCTTATTGTGTGAAATTACTGTATTATCCTCCACATATTCGAGATCAATTTGTATGGTTTCGTTATTTAGACTTTGGCGCATACTTTCTAGTTTGGCATATTCATCTCGTGGCGCACCACCATGACTATTCCAGTAAGATACCTGTTGTTCGTAGGATGTAATATTCATTTCATGAGCTCTAACAGCACTATCAATAGATGACTTTTGTTGTTTGTACGTCGCTGTGAGGGAATTGTACTGTGATTTGATGCGATCGTATGTAACCTTGTCACTTTTTATGACTTCATTTACCTTGGCAAGTTCAGTAGTAGCCTTTTGTCTATAATCATATGTCAGATTGATCTTGAGTTCGGCTTCATCAGCGTATACGAAAAGATCACGACCTACGGCTGATTCCCAGATCTTCTCTGCCTGCTCAATTCTATCTAAAAACTGCTCTCTACTCAGTCCGAACTGCACATCGAACTGTCCAAGAGAGTAAGGTATTGGTTCTTCACAAGGTTTAGCAGGAAAGATAACCTGTTTTATAATGACGGAGGCTTTGGATATGGTATCGCGATAGTAGAAGCCACAGGCAACTACTACAGCAACCAATATTAGGCTAGTAACATTCCTGCCGAATGATTTCATGGATAGAAGTATATCAAAAATTCGTCACTGGCATTTTACCAGACACCAGGACCATCACCCTCTAGATACCATCTGCCGTCAATCAAAATGATCTTGATAGTATCGCCAGATGCGATCTTACAGATGCCATATGTTGGAGTCTTCTCGAGTAACTGAGTACATCCTCGGAATGCATAGTAGTTTTCGAAGGAGCCATGAGCTCTTTGCAAGTAACAGAGATACCACATACCACAGGCGAGGATGCCGACTATGAATGTCACTCCGAATATGAGGTGTTCCCGGTGCTTGTTTTTCATCTTCTATAGAGTATAGAGAGTAATATAGATGAGCTACTTCTTCATCGGCTCCTTTTGGTAGTTCATCATCCATTCGACTCCGTACTTGTCAGTGAGGACGCCGAAGACACCACCCCAGAACTGCATCTCAGGCTTCATGAAGATCTCGCCACCGACTGAGAGCTTCGCAAAGAGATCCATGAGTTGTGCTTCACTATCACAGTTGAGAGACATACCGACATTATCACCAATGACTGCCTTGTCGCGCATCATGTCCATACCGACAAATGAGATGTTTGGTGCAGTGAGGATGGAGTGCATGAGGTTGTTCTGCTTGTCAGCTGGCATGTCCTTGGCCATAGGGCTATCCTTGACCATCATCTCGTCGAGAGTGCCGCCAAAAACACTCTTGTAAAAGTTCATAGCCTCGTGACCCTTGTTATCATTGAAACGAATAAATGGTTGGAGCATGGTATATATTGATTAGTCTGTAATATAGTAAGTAACGATGAAGAGATTGTAGCGTGGAGGTATTATTTTTGCAATAAATTATAGTTAGGCATGGGATTAAAATTCTAATAGAAATATTTGGTATACTTATAAGTAAATGACGACTCAAACAGCGCTCTCGAATGGAACTGTACACAAGCTACCAACAGATTTTGGTAGGGCTATCAACTCAGACAAAAAAGTGAAAATGTTATGGCAAGATATTACGCCTTTGGCCCGCAATGAATGGATATGCTGGGTTATTTCTGCGAAGAAAGATGAGACAAGGACCAAAAGAATACATGTCAGTTTGGATAAGATGCGTGGCGGAATGAGGAGGCCTTGTTGTTGGGTGGGGTGTGGGCATCGAGGGTAGGGGATTTTGCACTAAAAATTTGTATTTTAGCTTCGGCTACGAGTGCGGTTTTTTTTATTTACTCCACAACCCAATAGAGCTAGAATGAAACGACATGAAATCAACTAAGCCAAAAGGCAAACTCGTTCGTGTCGATGACTTGATGCAACAGGGATATGAGTATCGCTTGACAGCACCGATGGGTAAAGACTTTGATCCGGGATTCAAGCCAGGACTCACGCCCAAGGAGATGCTCGAGCTCGGTGTGTTCGGTGGTAGATATATGAGGGATTGCAAGAATGAGTTTCCTGCCTCCTGGTTCAAAAAGGCTCGACTCCATCCAGAGGGTGTGAAGGGTCATAGTAAGGACCTCAACTATTTTGGCGTAGATGCTAGTCAGCCACTGTCGGTCTGGCGAGCCAAGGGTTGGTTGCACCCAGATGATCCGCGAGGATGGTTCCAGTGGTATTGCCGATACTATATGGGGAGGCGCATGCCTGAGGAAGATGCACGACAGGTGAAGCGCTGGAAGCAGATGGTTCGTCACGTGGCACAAGTGAAGTACAATTGTCGAGTCGGGGACTTCACGTGCCATACCAAGCAGAGACAGGCATTGCTGCACTGGGCGTATGATAGTAGGAAGTATTAGAGTGGTAGCTCACATATGCTACTTTTCAATCGCGTCCTACTAGGATGCTACTTCGACTGATTTCTTGAAATTATTGAGGATACTTTGCCAGCCGTTCTTTTGCATTTCTTCATTGTTCTGTTTTTCGGGGTCAAAGATTTCAGTGATCTTGGTTCTGCCATCACCCATGTCTCTGAATGTGACCTCGCATCTTCGGGCTTCCGGATCATTCACATCGTTGGACATGACATAACTTATTTTTTGGTACTCCCGTATGTCAGTATATGTTCCTGCAAAATCAAAACTGAAACTCTTGTCCTTTGCTGACATTTTCGTGATGAATGTTCCGCCAACCACCAGATTGTTCTCCGCATAGGGACATTCCCAGTCATCACTCGCGAATGCCCATGATCTGATCCGTTCAGGCTGATTCCAAAACTCCCATACTTTCTTTAGATCGGCGTTGACCATAATCTCTATTTGTATTTTGTTCATGATGTTATATATGTTACCTATGCGAGTGTTTGTGATGCGTTATGGATCATGCGTGCTTTGATGAGTTTGGTGATGAGTGAGATCGGTATATTCGCTAACTTTTTATTTTTCCATACATGAACAAGTATAACAAATCTCCCAATGATGAAGAAAAACCGCGCACATCACAATGTGCGCGGCATGATGTTATCACTCGAATATACCTGAGAGGTATGCCTCAAGATTGACACCGATCGGCATGATATATGCATGTGATCGAGGACATTCTCGCATCCATTCGAGGACATTGCGTGCAAACTGCTGATTCCATTCTATCGAGGTATGGAAATCATGGGGGAAGATCACATTGTTTTTGACTTCCCAGTAGCCGACTTTACTCCGTTCATTGGTGACTGGAGTGATGCCCCAGAATACGTCAGTTGATCCTAGCTGCTCAGCCCACACCTGCATGAGTCGCAGATCGAAGAATGGTTGTGTAAACAATCCACTTGCACCTGCACGTATCTTGTCCTTGGCGTATGCGAGTTCACTCTTCATGCCGGAACGGTATGGATCAAGTCCAGCATAGATAGTGATTTCGGGAAGAGAATTCCGTATCCGTTCGATCAATTGGAGTGTTGTTGTAGGATAGATCTGTGCGTTCACTGTGTTCGGTATGTCTCCTCGTATCACCAGGACTGACGTGGTCCGCGTGCTTGTGAGTTTCTCGAGGAAGACCTCCCAATTGTTTGAAGATACATCAACTGCTCGAATGTGGGGAATTGTTTTTGGATATGCGCGTGTTGCAATGTGTAAGACCTTCCATATTCTGTCTGGATATCTGGGCAAATCAGGCACATTCACTGCGGTGATATCGGGATACTTCTGTGCGAGACTGATAGCGGATGTAAAATCCTCAACCGTTTTCGGTACGATCTCAATCGATATTGTATTCATATTGTTGTTCACGAGTCTGTTGTCACCATAATAGAAATAATATACATTGTCAAACAACAGTCTCGAAGAGCATAAGTATCAAATCTCAATCATTACTTCATCTCTAATCAACCACGGAGCAGTAAATGGTGCATTATAACCGGCATATTCAGGCAATCCTTTCGGCGTGATAGAGTCTCGCTGTAGAAATTTGAGTAGTTCTTGCTTTTTATTTGCAACACGCTCAGCACTTCTAAACCAAGAAAATCTGAGCACTGCTACTTTCCGCGCTGCCTGCGGGACAATCTTCACTTCAGGATTATTTGGTTTTGGTAGTGTCTCTAGCGTATATTCAAATGGCATAACAA
>CAYTZE010000053.1:0-4483 GCA_964442415.1 uncultured Candidatus Saccharibacteria bacterium | reverse complement strand
AGCGCTACAAGAAGGTGTGTCATTGAAATATATACCGAAACCTGTAGTGATGTTGTTGGAATTATCTCCGAGCTCCAAGACCTCTGTCTGTGACGTAGGCCAGGAAGACACATTCATCCAAAATGCTGCCGTGACAGCAGATGAAGAGAGCGACACTGATGCATCGCGGAGTGCCTGTCCGCTACCAGCAAATGAGAGACCTCCATTGGTCCTCCCTGCTACCCATGTTGGAGAGCCAACAAATGAAAGGGTGTTGCCGCCGACAGAGTCGGTGGCAGTAGTTCCAGATCCGGCATCAAAATTCCAATAACCGATCTGACCTGATGGTAGAGCAGAAGAAACTTGTGCACGCTGACTTGTGATAGGTACTACAGCAAAAGGATCCGGACCACCAGCATTGAAAATAATGTATCCCAATGATAATGCTGTAACACACAAAGCTGCGACGAGAAGACTTGTTACGGAATATGATTTCATTTTTATAAATTTATAAATTGATAAATAATTACTGAAATATCCACGGAGAGATTTCAGTACTAACTCATCAAGTATACCGTAATGTTTATTTGCATACACTGTGAATAGCGGGCCTTGTTCGATTGTGGCAGATCTTTCGATTTGATTTTTCATATTGAGTATTTGGCTTAGTTGGATTGGCTGCTAATCAGACGAAAGTTAGTAGACGGCGTGCGGTAACAAATATTACAGACTAAGACACTACAGTCTCCAGCCCCTAATTTATGTACCGACAATATATATAAAGTATGTAGCGTACAGAGTATTGGAATAAGTATGTATGTATATTAATGTTTATCAATGTTTATAGTCTAATTGTCTAGCAAAATACACCCACATGGGTGTATTGATTCGGAAGATAATATGTAGTTTATGGACTAAGATTACTAGTGTGCGATCATCGAGACATCGACTATCCCTTCCTTTGGTCTATAAGTAAACTTGCGTGTACCTACAAGTATCAATACTGATCCTATGATGTACAGAATGTAGAATACTGCTTGTAGTGGTACCCCATAAAGCAGTAGATCAAATCCTAGTTTTGACTCATAGTTGATGAGGGCTGCCAATAGTACTCCTAGCGTGATTATGAACATACCGGTGGCAATATACTTTAGAGAGCTCTGAAAGAGTCGTAACCTAGGGAATGACTGCGCTGAGGTATAGAAGTATGTTGCAGAAATTACTCCAACAATAACTGAGACGAAGATGAGTATGATTTCGTATTGGTCTGGTGTCATATGATAGATTTATTCCCCATCCATAATGTATAGATTATAACATAATCATCCTTTGTTTTTTGTACCTTGATGATCCCATGGTGTACCGAGCAATGGTAGTACATGTCGATCAAGACCTATGTACCCTGCAATTTTCCATGCCAATATAATACCGATACTCAGCGTAAATAATATTGGGTTTGTACTCACAGTCCCAGCCATCAGATAATTGAGATTCATGAAGAGTCCGAAGAAAGCAGCGATGCCAGTAAATAGTCCGATGATGAGTGCGATGCCGACTGCTACCTCTCCCCAAGCGACGATGTATGACCATAGTGCAGAGTGAGGCAACACGACATTCTGCAAAAATATTGCATACCATCCCTGAACGTCTGGGTGCTCACCGATAGTCTTGGTGAGTGCTGCAGTGAGGAATCCTGCGAGCGCCTTCCCTGCCCCAGCACCTACCCATGCATCACTCGTAACCTTCGCCCATCCGGCAACGAGCCACTCATATCCAACATAGAGACGAACGATCAACCAGAACAAACTAACCTTAGTATTTGAAAACAAGAATCGTGCAAGCGGATTTTCGCTAACCACGTAATTATTTGACATGAGTCAATTGTAGCACCAAATAAAAAAGCTGTCCCAGAATGGAACTGCCTTTTGGATGGTCCCCTTGAGTGCGCTACAGATCGACTCAGCGAGACAAATAATTTGTATTCAGATTAGACTATGCCTGTATCTTACTGAACATCCACGCACCAACAGTAATGAATGCGAGTGCAATAAGTGTACTCACTCCTACATCAGTCCATACACTAAAATGAGATACGCCACCAAAGACTGCACGGAGGCCGTCGACGCCATATGTGAGTGGGTTCAAATAGGCTATGACCTTGAGTGCTTGTGGTGCAGACTCTATCGGAAAGAGCGAGCCTGAGAGGAAGAAGACGGGCATGACCACGAAGTTCATTATGAGTTGGAAGCCTTGCATGTCCTCGAGGCGCGAAGCGATAGCTGTGCCCAATGCCGTGAATATGAGTGCGATCAAGATCATAAATCCAAGACCAGGAATAATACCTGCGAGGCCAGGACGAAATCCGATGCATAACGAGATCACCAAAACTAGAATTCCCTGGAATGTTGCTACGGTCGCGCCACCGAGTGTACGGCCGAACATGATAGTGAAGCGTGATACTGGTGCGACCAATGTTTCTTTCAAAAATCCAAACTGACGATCCCATATGACCTCGATGCCAGAAAATATCGCTGTGAACAAAATACTCATAGCTATGATGCCTGGTGCTAGGAACTGGATATAGTCGCCTTTGCCTGATGCAGCGAATGTTGAATTGAGTCCAAAACCGAGTGCAACAAGGAAAAGTATCGGTTGACCGAGCGAGCCGATCATGCGAGAACGTGAGCGGAAGTAGCGCTTTATCTGGCGGAGCCAGAGAATATATATCGCGTAAAATGTATCAGTTGTTTGCATAATATAGTATAAGTGAAATTATCTCCTACCTCCCCTACCCCACATCCTGCCCATATTGCGGAGCTGATCGACGGCACTGGCTTCCTCAGCACGGATACCGTGACCAGTGAGCTTGATGAATGCTTCTTCTAGATTTGATGCACCCGCCTTCGCGATAATCCCTGCGACTGTGTCTATAGATATCATCTTGCCATGATCAATGATAGCAACACGATCTGCAGTCTTCTCTACCTCATCCATGTAGTGCGTAGTGAAAAAAACAGTCAATCCTTGCTCCTTGTTGAGCTTCTTGATATATGACCAAATATGATTGCGTGTCTGAGGATCGAGTCCAACAGTTGGCTCATCTAGGAAAAGTACTTTCGGCGTATGGAGAAGTCCGCGCGCGATCTCAAGGCGACGTTTCATTCCGCCAGAAAATGTCTTGACCAAGCTATCCTTGCGATCCCAGAGTTCTATGAACTCGAGTAGCTGTTTTATCTTATCTGCAGTCTCAACACGAGGTACTCCATAGAGTCCAGCGTGGAGAAACATATTCTCATACGCAGTAAGTTCGTCATCTAGCGAAGGGTCTTGGAAAACTATACCGAACGAACGACGCACATCATGAGGGTCATCGGCTGGATTGAAGCCGTTCACTACGATAGTACCAGAAGTTGGATGAACCAGCGTAGTGAGCATCTTGATAGTCGTACTCTTGCCAGCACCATTGGGACCAAGAAAAGCAAAAGTAGATCCTGCGGGCACGTCAAAGGAAATATCATCTACTGCTACGAGTTCACCATACTTTTTTGTCAGATTCTTGACCGATATGCGCGATTCGGGATTGTTCATAGCTATATATATCACTCTGGTAATTTCACTGCGTTAATAAATATCTTTCTATTATTGTGCTGTCGTAGAACTTATTTGCAACGAATTGAGAAGATGATTCCAGACTGGATCATCCTGCTTGTGATGCATCACTATGCCCAAGAAGTATTGTCCGCCAGCTCCAGTAGTGAACGCCCAATCATATGCCTCAGCATCAGTACCTAGAGCACTATCGAGTAGTGTGTAGCTTAGTCCAGTAGCAGTAGTAGTGGCTGAAATGTGACTACGATCTAGGAAACCTCCCTTGACCAATGTCTCTACTATCTGTTGTGGGTCACGATCAGGTAGTACTGGCTCAAACAGAAGTGTCGCACGAGAACCTCTCGCTACTGTACCCTTGATGTATTCATTCAATACAAAATACCAACCCTTGGGTACGATCTCTATACTCCCATCTAGAGGAAAGAGTCTATTCGGTAATACACAGAATCCTTCTGGCACTGTGAAAGAAAAGCCATACGTATCCGTCTTGAATGAGGATGACCCAAATGTGCAGTCTCTTATAGACTGAATCTGCCTATCAATCATTATATATGGATATGTGATAGTACCAGTGCATGCCATCCAGATTACAGAGATCACAGCAATGAACAGAATCACAGAAACAACCTTGTGCTTCAACATCCACTTAGCTATTGAATCTATATATACTGTAATCATGAATTGTTTGATATAATAATAAATATATGGGACCAATAATCCGTACACTTATGGTATGTCTTCTTGTTGCTGGTACCATAACTATAACAGTCAAGACTGTTACTATACTACAGAAGAATGAGCTTACTCGCAATGAAGTATCTAGCTCGAGTGCCGGACAGCAAAGCACTATACCTGGTTCACTAACTGAAACACCCTCTGTACCTGGTGTCCCCCC
>CAYTZE010000052.1:0-4581 GCA_964442415.1 uncultured Candidatus Saccharibacteria bacterium | reverse complement strand
ACGCGAGAGTTCTTGGTGTTTTTTGAATTCTACCTCATAAGAATCGAAATCAACCTTCAGATTTTTTTCTGCAGCCAATTCCTTGGTGACATCTATCGGCAATCCATATGAAGAGAAAAGCATGAAGGCATCTGCTCCAGAAATATCACCTTTCTTTGCCAGGGTTTCAAACTCTTTCATGCCATGTGCCAAAGCTTCGGCAAACTTAACTGATTCTTCCAACATTACTTTGATAATTTCTGTCTTCTTCGAAACCAATTCCGGATATGCGTCTTTATAGGTATCAATGAGTACACTGACAAATCCAGAAATCCTCATCTCATCTAGTTTGTGATCAGTTGTCTTCATGACTGCACGACGGATCAAACGACGGAGAATATATCCGCGGTCAGTGTTTGATGGCACAACTCCATCTGCGATAAGAAATACGCTAGCACGTAGATGATCAGCAATGATACGCTTGTGTTCGATCTTGCCCAGCGGATTCTTCATGAGACTGATAACAGGTTTCAAGAGATCAGTGTCATAGATATTATCCACTCCCTGTAATGTCATGGTCAATCGCTCGAGTCCAGCACCAGTGTCGACAGACGGCTTTGGTAGTTTCCCAATAACTTTTCCACCCTTCTTCTCATACTGCATGAAGACATCATTCCACACTTCGATTACTGTCCTATCAGTATCTGCCTTCACATATTCTTTATGAGTTAACAATTTGCCTTGAAATGTGTTGGCAATATCATAGAACATCTCAGTATCTGGCCCACATGGTCCATTATCACCTGCTTCCCACCAATTATTTTCTGCGGGCATATAGAAGATACGACCAGCCTCTCCCTTGGAGGTGTCACCACCAACTTCTACGCCATGTTTCTTGAAAATATCCGCCCAAAGTGTGGCTGCCTCATCATCACGCGGCGCATTCGCGTCACCTTCAAAGACAGTTACGTACAACTGATTTGCATTGAGACCCAAGCCTCTGTCACCTTCTGGTGCATCAGTAGGACCTGTCAAAAATTCATAGCTCCACTTGATGGCATCCTCCTTGAAATAATCCCCCAGTGACCAGTTGCCCAACATTTCAAAAAATGTCGCATGAGTCTTGTCACCAATATCATCGATATCGATAGTGCGGATACATTTCTGCACATCGACTAGACGAGTAACTTCCTTATTGTCTGTAATAAATGGCTTGCCCAAGAGGAATGGCACGAGAGGTTGCATACCAGCAGTGTTGAACAGAGTAGCATTGGTCACGCCCTTTTCATCTGGGGTAATAAGTGACGCTGACGGAATTATGGTATGACCGCGCTTGGCGAAGAATGCAAGAAATCGCGAACGAATATCTGTTGAGGTGAGCTTCGAGTTCATGAGCACATACTAGCAAAAATGCTGCTTATTTCCAATTATTTGCGAGACAAACTGATCTCTTCCAACTTTTGAATATCATCCTCTATCTCCTTCAGACCTGCCTCAAAAAAGTCAGACCTGCGAACATCAATACCGATTTCTGCCAAGATTTCTTCAGGTGACGCCTTACCTCCTGCTGAAAGGAATGTCTCAATCTTTGTCCAAAATGTTTTATCCTGCTTGTACTTTCTAAGTAGAGCCTTACTAACTAATGCGCCGTATGCGTATGAGTAAACATAGAAAAATCTGCGTATGTGACTCCATGATACGAACATATACCCATCATCTGGCGTCATTTTGAACTTTGGACCCAGATATTCCCTCATATTCTTGTTATGAATCTCGGCAATTTCCTCCTTGGAAACAGATCCTTTGGCTCGAATGACGGTATGAAGCTCGAGTTCGAAGTTGAAGCACGCAATCTGACGGAATATAGTTGAGATGTCATCGTTGATCTTGTCATGAAGTACAATAATTTTTTCTTTGTCGGGTAATGCCTCAAAAACTCCTTCGAGGGCAATGGCTTGGAATAGTGTACTTGCTGTTTCAGCCAGAGAATACGAATAGCCAGAGTATATTGGTCCTTGTAATCTAGACAACTCTGTATGGAATGCATGGCCCATTTCGTGCGCAAATGTAGTAAATGAGTTGAGAGTGTCTACATGATTGAGCATGACAAATGTCGGATTTGCGTACGACCCAGAACAATACGCTCCACTATCCTTACCCTCGCGTGGTCGTGCATCTATCCGACCTTCTTTGATATATGTTTCGAGAATGTCACTGTACTTCGAACTCAACTCACCAAAAATCTTTTTGAGAAGTGTTGCTGATTCACCAAATGTATATGTTGATGTTGTTGTACCAATCTTAGCTCCACGATCAGGGTAGTTTAACTCTTTCTGTTTGAGTAACTTTGCCTTCAGTGCATAAAATCTGTGCGCGATCGAAACATTATCACTCACCACCTTCCTCAACTGTTCAATAACCTCCGGATCATTGCGATAGTCCAGAACTGTCTCTTCATAAGGTGTTGTGAACCCTCGGAGCTCGTCATCTATTTTCTTATTCGTATATACCGCATTGATCTCACCCTCAGAAAAAGCAGCGATAGATTTCAATGATTCATAGGCTGCGGCTGCCATCTTCTTGCGGAGTTGTGGCGTCTTCTGGCTTGAAATGAGGTTGAGTGCCTGCGACAGTGGCATCTTCTTACCCTTCCAAAAGATATTTTGCGAGCCAAGTAGCTTCTCTGTCTGTGTCATCCACATCTCTCTAGCAGGCTGACTCTTGAGTGTCAGAATTTTCTCCTCTGGTAATGACAAATAATGCTTGGCGTCCTCGAATATACATTTCAAGAAATAATGAAAGTGCCTTAGACCTTCATCTGCCAAAAATTCACTTTGCTTTTGTTTGGTAATAGTTCCAAGTGCGAGTGGGAAAAACTTTGTACAATTGGCAATCCTGGCAGCACGTGCATTGATCAAGTTTGCTGCAGCTTGTACTTTTTGATCACTACTTTGGATAGTCTGCAGATAAAAGAAGTAATACAAAGGTTTCGCAGGCATTTCAGCATTCAGCTTCTCAAGCTCAATAAGTGCATTCTGAAGTTCGTGCGTATTGTTCAAATAAGTTTTGTCTGCAACGTCATATTTTTTCGCAAAATCTATCGCATCATCTTCAGACTTCTTCATGTCTGCTTCAATACGTGGATCAGTCATCGAACTATACAAAAGTCCTAGATTCCACACTGGTAATTTATTTGAGCTACTTGAGGCACCTTTTTTCGATGTTGTTTTTTTCACTCGGATTTTTCGTGATTTAGGCATATTTTTTGAGTATCTCAAAATCTTTTTTTAGTTTTGGAAGATTGTTCGGATTATACACGGCTACACACGGATGGTACAGCACGACAACATCCATATTGGCCGGCTTAACATTCTTGCCATCATTATCACTCATGTCAGACCTGTTTTGCCATTGAACTTTTGTCTTGTATGCCTTGCCATGCGCATGACCGATAGGTTCCAATTTCGAATCAAGATCAAATTTTCTCATAATGTAACTCATAGCGTATCTTCCGAGGGCTACAATAGCACGAGGTTGAATAATCTCAATTTGTCTATCAAGAAATGGTCCGTAGACTTCAATTTCTTTCGAGGTTGGATCCCTATTTTCTGGAGGACGATCCTTTACTATATTTGTAATGTAGACTGATTCACGCTTGATGCCAATATGTTCAAGTAATGCGTCCAACACCTTACCCGCCGCTCCACAAAAAGGTTTACCTGTCTTGGCCTCATTCCTGCCAGGCGCCTCACCTACGAGCATGATATGCGCATCCTCACTTCCCTCACCTGAAACTGGAAAGTAATTGTTTGCATTACGATAACTATAAAGTGGTGACTTTTCTAGCAAAAGTACCTCTTCACTAATCCTCTTTAGCGCGCTCTGCTTGGACATGCGACTACTCTATCATACTCAAATCGCCTTTTATTTTCATACGTCGTTACGCCACTATAGACTTGGCCTCCTCCACTATCTTGTTTCGCTCACTTTCGTCGCGTATACCAATCTCCGCAAGTATTTCTGGTCGTTTAATAAGATCTGCACAAGTGATGATATTTCTACCAACTAGATCATTTTTCTGCTGATGATTGAGACTTGTTACGCATGTGATGGGGTGTAGACGATACTCCTCAATCAATGAATGCAGATTGCCACTTGATGGATAGTTCCAACCAATCATCTTCAGATTATTGCATACGCCATACTTGATTGCTTGTTCTGTAAATTTGGTATTTGTGAACAAATATCTATCTGCAAGTTTGCGACGCGTACCACCGAAATCAAAGTCATTTTTGGCAATATCATCGAAGCGCGCCTTCACATAGAGAGCCACTTTCACATCGGACTTGAGCCCAAACTCATTGTGGAACTTGGCCTCTACCATGGCGAGTGTGTCACCCTTCCACGCTACTACATCCATCTCATGCTCGATACACTCTCCCATGACATGTTGATCAGTGAGCGTCTCATAACCCCAAGCGTGAAAGATCCTTGAGACGAACTTCTCGAATGGGAATCCATCAGGCCCGAGCTCTGCGAGAGCTCTACGCACCGAATACTTGACCGCGATATGTACTGAGTGTTTGCGCAGCAATGAGAAGG
>CAYTZE010000051.1:0-4634 GCA_964442415.1 uncultured Candidatus Saccharibacteria bacterium | reverse complement strand
TATCATCGGTGGCTGGAATTAATTCCTGCAAAATAAAAATAGAAAAGGGAAGGACTAATCCTTCCCCTTTTTGTATGATTGTTCAGCGCAATCGTATCGGTGTAATGCGGTAGTCAGCTATGACTCCGCCAACTTGATGAACATACATAACCTCGATATGTAACTGCTCCCCTTTGATGAGTCGCGGCAGCCATAGCTTGTCACTCGATATCATCTGCCGGAGTGGTGGCCGCTTAGCCGAACGCCATGCGAGCCTTATGTAATCAGGCTTTTTGCCTTGTTCTGGCTGTATCCGATAAGTATCATGAAGATGTTCTGGAATGATCACCTGATAGATATGACCTCGCCAGCTGAATTCTGCTTTATCCCAAGATAATCCTCGGCCACGAGTCAGATATCCATCGATGATGCCCACACGCTTGAAATCAGCAAGTGGAATCTTCCAGGCTTCACCCGACTCTTCAAAGAGTTCGCGCTTGGCTGCTGCTTTCTGACTCCGATCACCTGGTTCGAACCCACCACCAAGTGGTACCCATTTGCCACACCCAATCTTTCGACGGATGCGTTGTTTTTCTTCTTCTGTCTCCGGAGGTTTCAATCCGAGGAATAGACGTGCGCGCTGGTCGATGGGATTGCGGTCAAAAGCGAGAATGATGTTACCGGTATAGTGAGGTTTTGTTTTCATAGTTCTGTCCAAAGATTACTCCGAACCGAACAAATGTCAATTATTTATTTCTTGCTCTGAACATCACGCGAAGATTTGCGATATGCGCAATAATCACATTCCTTGGCTGGAGCCGGTGGTTTGTCCTGCATCAAACATTCGCGGATCTTGGGTAATGTTTTCTCTACCCACGAATCATTCCCTGTGTAAGGAATAACATCAATATCAAATTCTAGTTTTGCATCGAAAGCCTCTCGATCAGTTTTGCCATTGCAGTAGACGAAGTAGCCTGTCTGTGACACATTGAAGCCATTCATCCGGAAAAGCCACTGATAAACCTCCATCTGACGCTTGTAACCGATCTGCCACTCCTTGTCGAGTGAAACTTTCTCTTCCTTGCTGGTGGATTTGTAATCAACGATCATCACCTGTCCCTGAGAGTCAACCCAGATGTCATCGATAGCACCAGTTACTATAAGGTTGCTGGGCTCATGAACATAACGGATACCTTTGAAATTGCTGCGCCACATATCGAGGTCTTCATGCTGAAATGGCACGACATCCTTCAAACCATACGCATGCATCAGTGGATGTGGTCTCTTTTTGGCACGATGAATATCAAACTCCTTTTTGAGAAGTGCGTCAACGGCAGAATTCAAAGCAAATGGGAATCCTGGTGGTCGGCCAACGCCAAGACGACAATCAAGATAGAAACACAATGGGCAATTCAAAAATAGATCTATCTTGGAGCGACTGACCTTGAAAGGTTCAGTCGAGCTCGGGTCGAATATGTTGCGTGTACGGCGTGAGTTGTAGTATTCGGACATAGAGTCAGTGTACAGCGAAATATCAGAAGTGCAAAGCTTTTTACTATAATTTGAGTTGATTAACTTTTATTTGACAAAAATAATTATTCATGCTATTTTTTATTTAGTAGTAAACAAACAAAAGAAAGGTGAGAAATGCTCTACTGTGGAAATATAGCTCCTACAAATCCAAATATCTGCAAACAAATCAAAGAGATGCTTGAGGGGACATCTTACAAAAAGGGTGTCCATTGGGATACATTCCGCAAAAAATTTATCGACACTGGAGCCTGCTCAAATGATGTTTTAATCTCATGCATGAATTCGATACTTCGTCCCAATGGCCCAGTAAGTGGTGTCAATAATATATTTTGGAATGGACTCCCTTTCGATCCAGAGATTGGTCACTAGGATGTGTCATTAGCCGAAATTGTCACAGCGAGCCTCAAGGTTCGCTTTTTTATTATATGAAAAAGAAAACAAGAATCTTTTGCATATATAATGTTCAAATCCGACAAAGAAATTAATAATTTTTTGTACGATACACACCCTCCTTTTTCAAAATCTCTAACTTCTTCGTCACACCACCCCTATTGTAACCTCCCATACCACCATCACTTCTGATCACACGATGACATGGAATTTTCGGATCAAAGTTCGTCTTCAGGATACTCCCCACTGCTCGTGAAGCGCCCGGACTTCCTGCCTTTGCAGCCACTTGTTTGTAGGTCATGAACTTGCCTTTGGGGATCTTCTTCACTATAGAGAAAACTTTTTGCTTGAATGTGGTCATGTGCCCATCATACAGCAAAAAAGTCAGCGTGGGTGCACTGACTTTTGGATTTGATTAACGTCTGCGTCGATTGTACTTAGGAAGTGTATCATAAAAAGCTCCGTTTGAATGATCGGCTGATGTGTGAGTATGAGCTACTACACTACTCAGCTTTATAGTCAGTTCAGGTCCAATAGTTAAATCAGGGACTAATTTTTCTTGTAACTTCTGACCAACCACAAGTACAACACCCGGTCTCCGCGCTTCTCCACTCATAAAACGAATGAGGTGTGGTGAAAACTCATCCAACATCCGACATGCGACCAAGGCTACTCGAGTTCTATGTAGAATCATAGGAGTCCTTTTCTTTTGTTGTGCTATTCAGTTCAGAAAATACAATAACACACAAGTCAGACCTGCGCACTACTTACTAGCCACAGTTACTTTGGTCATTTTCATATCTGTGAGTGGTTTGTCACTAGAATTGCGTGGCGTATTGGCGATAGCATCGACAGCCTCCATACCAGAGATAACCCGACCGAAGATCGTATAGTTGTTCGGAAGTGGTGTATCCTTGTGCATGATGAAGAATTGACTGCCGTTGGTATTTGGACCAGAGTTGGCCATAGCTACAGTGCCACGAACATAGCCAGCCTTGTATGAGGGTGTTGCCGGATCCAACTCATCAGCAAACTTGTATCCAGGACCGCCCATACCAGTACCAGTCGGATCACCACCTTGGATCATGAACCCTGGAATAACACGGTGAAAGATGAGTCCATTATAAAAACCTTTATTTGCGAGAGTTACGAAATTTTCTGCAGTCTTGGGCGCATCAGCATCATACGTCTCGAATACAATAGTTCCTTTGGTGGTTTCAATAGTGATTGTATGCATAAAATTTTTTGATGATGAATTGTTATTGGTAGTCGAACTGATAGTAGATGTGGCTGTCGAACTGGCGTTTATAGTCGTATCTATACTTGGTGTACTCGTACTGTAAGCATTCGCATCCGCACTAGTGGTATCCTTTGCTGGACGAGTCTGCCAATACTGAACGCCAGCTAGTATAGCAACAATGACTACGATGACACTGATCCATGGGAATCTTTTTGATTGCTGTTCTGCTTCCATTTTTGTGAAATTAATTTATAAGGTTTAGAGATTATAAAGCTCTTTCATCTTCTCGACAACTTTTTGCTTGGCTTCTTCGAGTGTCGCATCCATGGCGACACCTGCAGCAGCCTTGTGTCCCCCACCACCGAGCGCAACGGCCAGCTTGGAGACATCATATATATCTGCATCGCGCGTCCTGAAGCTCATTTTTATTTTGCCAAGTCTTGGTTCCAATAGTGCTCCGACGATTTCGAACTCACCTGCGCGACGTAGAGATGAAGAGACGGCGCCAGCAGAAACACTCACATCAGGTATCATATTCTTTTCTATAGCAGAAAATGGAACTACAGACAAAGCGACTTTACCATTGAAAACAGTCTCAATAGAGCTCAGCGCCAATCCATGGAATTGTAAATCAGCCAGTGTAGAACTATTTTCCATTTGAGAAATGATCTTGGGAAACTCTGGCACAATCTTTACAAGTTGTGCCGCGACTTCAAAGGTAGCCGAAGTGGTCGCCTCATATCTAAATCCTCCAGTGTCTGTATATATTCCCATGAATAAATTAGCGGCAATATCTGGAGTAATTTTCACACCCATTTCATGGAATAGGTCAAAAAGAAGCTGTGCACAAGCAGGATAATTAGGATCTGTCAAATTGATCAGACCAAAGCCTTCGTTGGTTTTGTGGTGATCTATATTGATCATTTTCATACTGGCAGGAATAACTGGTGACTTGATCCTAGATACACCATTCACAGATGAATCAACGATAATGAACAGGTCGAACTGACTCTGATCAATTTCCCACCAACTCTTCATCACAATCTCATTCGCGCCAGGAAAATGCATAAAAGCTTGCGGGATTTCTGAATCACCTTTTATAACTGTTGCCTTGATTCCCAACTGTTCAACTACGAATTTCATTGCCAGAGCCGAACCGACAGAGTCTGGATCTGGAGATGGATGGCAGTGTAGGAGTACGGATTTGGCCTTTTTTATTTCTGCCAGAATGAGTGGTGCTTTGTCACGTACAAGTGGTGATATGAGGGATGACATATTACTTGAATATAATAGGTATTCTTACTAAGCCGTCGTTTTGTGGTAAGCCTGATGGGTTATCTTTCTTCAGGATCACATATCCGCGTGAACCAGGTGCTTGTTTTACAAAACTGATCGTACCATCAAATCTGACGAACTTTTCGGTCATCCAGCTACCTTGAGATGTAGCGATGCCTGTTGATATTTTTTTGCCATTTGCATCAGTGAGTATGAG
>CAYTZE010000050.1:0-4723 GCA_964442415.1 uncultured Candidatus Saccharibacteria bacterium | reverse complement strand
TCTCCATTATAGGTATGCTCTCGAGTGTTGTGTTGGTTAGCTTGAATGGTGCGAGGGATAAGGGCAGGGTGGCTGCTGGGATAACTTTTGCTGCAAATAATTATCACGGATTCGGTGATAAGGCCTCACTTTATTATAATTTTAATGAGACTTCAGGTGTCCCATTGGATATTAGTGGAAATAAGTTCGATGGAACATTAGTAGGTTCACCTACTAGAGTGACTTCCTATGGAGGATCAGCAGGATCGGCACTCCAATTAGCGAGTGGACAATATGTTACTACCCCTGGATTTCTCGTACCAAAAGCAGTAAGTATATCGGTTTGGGTCAAGACAACTTCTAGTGCGCAGATGACAATATTTAGTGATAGAAATGCAGGAGGAGGATTATTTTTTGGTATAGCGACTGGTGGTGCTGGATATGTCTATGAAACAAGCCTAAATCGTTATACTAGTATAAATTTGAATGATGGCTTGTGGCATCACTTGACCTGGACGACTAGTGGAGTGTCTGGTTCAAATGAACTTTTTTATGTTGATGGACGACTCAATTCTAGTGTAGCTCTAAATTATGATAGAGCAGATTACACCTCAGCATCAATATATTATGTAGGTGCAGAATCTGGAGGTAATTACTTTGTAGGATCTATTGATGACTTTGTTCTCTATGGACAAAAATTATCATCAAATGATGTTGAGCAAATCTACGCCGCAGGACTACCTACACATACCCTAGCTGATGCTAGATAGACTATATTTTTGACAATCACCCTCGTTCGTGTATAATAGTCCCCATGTTGTCACTAGCTATAGAAACACGCGATCTCAAGGTCGCGCCACAGAGGGTTCGCGACGGAGGCAAGATTCCTGCGGTATTTTATGGTCCCAAGGAGCCTAGTACTGCTATTTCTATAAATATGAAGGAGTTCGGCAAGGTCTGGAAGAAAGCCGGTGAGTCATCTGTGATCATCTTGAAGGATACTGCTGGCACCGAGCACGAGGCACTCATCCACGAGGTTGATATTCACCCACTCTCTGGTGAGCCTCGTCATGCTGATTTCTATGTTATCGAGAAGGGCAAGAAGGTTACTGTTCACGTTCCTCTTGTCTTTGCCGGTGTTTCACCAGCAGTCAAGGATCTCGCAGGTATCCTCGTCAAAGTTCAGCGTGAGATCGAGATCGAGGCAGCTCCACGTGATCTTCCTCATGATGTTACAGTTGATATTTCCAAGCTTGTCGGACTCACAGACGTCATCAAGGCCAAGGATCTCGATATCGGTAAGGGTGTAGAACTCAAGACCAGTCCAGAAGAGGTTGTCGCATCTATTGCAGTCGCCAAGGAAGAAGTCGAGGAAGCTCCAACACCTATAGATATGTCTGCTATCGAGGTCTCTGATGCAAAGGGCAAGGCTGACAAGGAGGGTGAGGAAGGTGCAGCTCCTGCAGGTGACGCGAAGGCTCCAGAGAAGAAATAGAGAAAGTAAATAGTAAACAGTAACCGGTAAACCGTAAACAGAGGAGTCGCATATGCGACTTTTGTCATCTCACTTTTGTTATCCATGTGATTTTATATTATCCCCTCGATTCTTGTCATCCCTGCCTTCGCGGGAATGACAAATAATGTGACACTGCCAAAAGCTGCGAGAATGAAACAGTTAACGTGTTATAATATATTTATGAAATCTCGGTACCCGCTACTCATTCTTGCAACTTTTGTGTTGTTTTTGGTGCCTTTTTCTGTTGGTTTCATACCTCATACCTCATACCTCATACCTCTCATTTCTTCTGCCCAAACCATCCAATGCGACACGCCACAACAAAAGGTGCTTTGTCAGGCGGCATTGACTCAAGTAGAAGCTGAGCAGAAGCAGGCAGAGAAGGATCTAGCTAGTGCGCAGGCCGAGAGCTCCTCAATTACCAGGGATATCTCCGTTCTGAGTGCAAAGATCAAGGTTGCTCAACTAAACATCAAGGCCAAGAATCTCATTATAGCCAATTTAGGCAAAGATATTCAGAGTAAGGTTGCACATATTGGCGCACTAGATGATCGTATAGAACGTGGCAAGGATACTCTGGCAATACTGATGCGCAAGACCAATGAGGCGGGTTCATACAGTTTGCCAGAAGTTTTGTTATCCCAATCTACCCTAACTGGATTCTTCACTGATGTTGATTCATTCTCTTCGATTCAAGAAGGTCTCAAGACTACCTTTGAGCAACTTCGTTCAGACAAGACTGAGACCGAGTCAGAAAAGGACGCACTAGACAAACGCAAGAATGTAGAGACTGATGCACGACAGACGATCCTTGCTGAACAGAAGAATATAGAAGCAGATGAAGCTGAGAAGAAGCGTCTGCTGGGCATCAGTAAGGGCAATGAACAATCATACGCGACATTGTTGGCACAAAAGAAAGCTATGGCATCACAGATCAGGACTGCACTCTTCCAACTGCGTGACTCCGCGGCTATTCCATTTGGGACTGCGTTGCAATATGCCCAAGCTGCTTCTGCCAAGACAGGTGTTCGTCCTGCGTTTTTGCTCGCAATCTTGACTCAGGAGTCCAACCTCGGTGCCAATGTAGGTTCATGCTACTTGACTGATCCTACAACTGGAGCAGGTGTTGGTGCCAATACAGGTACACCGATAGCCAAAGTGATGAGTCCGACTCGTGATGTGCCACCATTCCTCGATCTCATGAGCAGACTTGGTGGTGATGTGGCAAAGCAGAGAGTATCATGCCCACAATCAGTCGGTTGGGGTGGCGCTATGGGTCCAGCACAGTTCATCGCATCTACATGGGTACTCATCAAGGATCGTGTCGCAACCTTACTCAGTATTTCTGGCGAACCCAATCCTTGGAATCCAGAGCACGCTATCATGGCCGAAGCAGTCTATCTATCAGATCGTGGTGCTTCTGCGGGTACTTATAGTGCAGAGCGCAATGCAGCTTGTCGGTATTATTCAGGTAGTTCGTGCAAAGGTATCAGTACCTCATATGGCAATAGTGTGATGTCACTCGCAGATAGTATCCAGAGGACGAAGATCGATCCGTTGCAGGGGTTGTAGTCAAGCACGAAGTGAGCTAAGAGGTATGAGATAAGAGCTATGAAAAAACTTAAGAATTCTTGCAGTTTTTTTCATACCTCATACCTCATAGCTCCTACCTCACCTACTTTAGATCGTCAGCAACACCGGTATCACCATCGGTCTCTTTGCAGTCTTCTGCATCAAGAACTTGGCGACAGTGTCAGTGATGTTTTCTTTGACGAAATCCATGTTGATCGGATTCATGCCGCGGGTGGTGTTCTCGATAGTCTCCTTGATGAGCATACGAACTTCGTGGAGTAGCTCTTGTGACTCACGTAGATAGACGAAGCCACGTGAGATGATGTCAGGGGACTTTTTGAGTTTGCCGGTCTGAGCATTCATGATACCGAAGATGATGAAGATACCATCTTGTGCGAGCGCCTGGCGATCACGGATGACAACATCCTGGACATCTCCGACAGAGAATCCATCGACGAGAACGAGGCCCGAAGCAGCTTTTTCCTTGAGGCGAACGAGTTTGGTACCACCTTCACGGATCTCGAGGATGGTTCCATTGTCTGGGATAGCAACATCTGACTCAGAAAGACCATTGGCATCCTTGGCTACGTCACAGTGCGCACGGAGCATGTAGTGATAGCCGTGTAGAGGCATGAAGAACTTGGGCTTGATGGCACGATGTATCCAGGCTGTTTCATCTCGGTTGGCGTGACCAGATGAGTGCACGTCGGCGATACGATAGTGGAGTATCTTGGCACCCTGGCGGGAAATATTGTCCTTGAGTTTCTGGACGGCGCGCTCATTGCCAGGGACGACTGATGATGACAGCACGATGGTGTCGCGTGGTGTGAGCTTGATCTTGGCATGAGTCTTTTGGGACATACGAACCAGAGCAGAGAAGTCATTGGCCTGAGCACCTGTAGAGAGGATCACGATGCGGTCTGGCGGATAATTGTCCATATCATCAACTGAGATAAATGTCTCCTTCTTGGCCTTTACGAGTCCGAGTCCTTTGCAGATCTCGATGTTCTGTTTCAAGCTACGTCCTTCGACGATAACCTTCTTGCCATACTTTTCTGAGAACTCCACAATCTTGAGTAGTCGCTCGAGTAGGGATGAGAAGGTAGCGATAATGAGACGGCCAGACATACCCTGGATGATGAGTTCGAGATTGCGGTGAACGGTCTTTTCTGGCAGAGAAAAGCCAGGATTCTCGACGTTGGTAGAGTCAGCCATGAGCATGAGCACCTTCTCATTTTTGAAGGCACGTTCATACTCAGTTACTTCACTCTCGGTAGGGACACCGTCGTCGTGATCGAGCTTGAGGTCACCGGTGTGCACGATAGAGCCATATGGTGTCTCGATGATGACACCCATAGCATCAGGGATGGTGTGAGTAACTGCGAAGAATTTCACTTTCAATTTGCCCACAGTAATAGTCTCGTTCTTCTCAACAACCTTGATGTCTACTTTCGGTACATGCGGGAATTCTTCTTGACGTTTGGAGATCAAGATAGAAGTCAGTAGTCGAGTATAGAGTGGTGGGTTGCCGATACGTGGCATGATATATGGGATACCACCGATATGGTCTAGGTGACCGTGCGTGATGATGACCGCACGGATCTTGTCAGTGCGCTCCTCGAGATACTTGGTATTTGGCAAGATGAAGTCGATACC
>CAYTZE010000049.1:0-4768 GCA_964442415.1 uncultured Candidatus Saccharibacteria bacterium | reverse complement strand
TGATTGAGGGCTTCATCGTATGTACCAGATACTTCTACTTGAGCCGTGATGTATGGTTTGTATGAACGTATTTCATAACCCGCACTTTTCTGTAGGACAGTGTATTCGGGTGTTCTCACTGAGCGATCAAAAAAATAACTCACTGCTGTCCATATGATAAGCAGGGTGACAATGATTGAAATTGTTGTGTACATATTTTTGTTCATTTTTCTACTATTGTTCTTAATTTATCAATAAATGCACGTTTCCAAGACCACATTGCAAACCACTTGATCAAGGGAGTCGCTACAACTCTCAGTAATGGACGATGGATTTCAATCTCGTATGTATAAGTAATTCTAGTACCACCCTCAGTATCTTGCATCAAAAACTCTTCAGAACCGGAAGTTCCAAATGATGATTCATTGGTCGATCTAAAGCCAATATTAGGTAGAAGTTCCGTTTGCATTTTTACATCAAAAACTTTTCCAAATGATTTTACTCGCGCCTCCATTTTTTGATGACTTCCTTGCTTTTCGGTTATGTGCACCGACTCGGCAATCGTCGGAAAATATTTTGGCATATTTTCAAAATCAGAAACTATCGGATATATTTTTTCTTTGGGTGCCTTGATTATCCAAGAGCCTTCTAGATGTAGACGCTTCATAAATACATTGTAACAGAATCTACTGCAAATCAAATCTAACCACACACTTATCCGCCCGCACTCTCGGGAGATTAAGCCTACTCCATTCAACATCACCACCTTTGAGACTGATAGCCTTTATTCCAACTTGCTCGGCTTTGTTAGCAGCTAACCGGCTTGTATTGCCACGCCTGCAGACAAAGACGACAGCCGTATTTCTGATCAGTTTTTTCTTGTTCTTTTTGAGATAGTCATCAATGGTGTGGAATGGGACATGGATTGATCCTGGAATATGATGGTCCTCGTACTCGCCGTCATTTCTTACATCGATAACCAGATAGCCGTCTTTGTGAGCAATTTCATCTTTATGCTTAACTTTCTCCCACACCTGCTCAGGTGTTTCAGTAAAGAGTAATGAAAATGTCTCATGTGAGTCGAGTTCTTTAATGGCGGGAATAGGTGTAGCGGGAATGTGAGCGCCTTTTTCTTTGAGCAATTGCTCGTTTTCAATTTTTGGAAAATGAGATGGATCCAAGTACTCAAAATACTCATCAATGTATGGAAATGGACTATCAGGACAGACGAATACCGCAATCATTTCTTCGCCAGACAATTTCTGTTTTGAGAGATGCTTGAGAAGCCCGACAAGCGCAAAGCCAGAACTCGGTCCGACAAAAAGGCCCGCGCGACAGAGGTCCATAGACATCTTGAATGATTCAGTCGTACCAACTTCTATTTGATGATCAAGCATTGACTTCCAATCAAAGACGATCTCACGTAGGAGATTATTAGTTCGCACCCCAGGCACTGGATTGTTGGCAATACGAGAGACTCCCACTATTTCAATATCCAGCTTTCTCTCTTTGAGATACGAGCCGATACCGACAACTGAGCCGGTCGTACCTAGACCAACTGAGAGCAGTGATATCTTGCCTCTGGTTTGTTCCCAGATTTGTGGCCCGGTCCATTTGTAATGGGCTTGTGGGTTAGCTTCATTGTCATATTGACCAGGATTAAACCATCCTTTTTCCTTTGACCACACTTTTGCTTTGTAGATTCCACTCGTGGGGTCGCTTGGATCAGGACAGATCGGTTCTTCATTGACAATAACCTCGGTACCGAGGAATCGTAGGATATTCAATTTGCCTCGGCTTACCTCATGAGACACAACTGCCTTGGTGTGCTTTATACCCATAAGTCGTGCAATAACGGCCAGTGAGAACACAGTATTGCCTGAAGAATTCTCGATAATAGTATCGGGCAATGATCCTTTTTCTTTGCGGTCCAAAAGCATGTTGTATGCTGGCAATGATTTCACATTCTCTAGTGGCAACGTATTCATGAGCTTGGCGAAAATACGTACGCCATCTTTGCGATACGGATTTAGGTGGTCGGGTATTTCGACAAGTGGCGTGTACGGCGTATTGTCAGGATTTAGAAAATCAAGCACGGCGTTACTGCCTTCAAAGATATTGAGTATTTTTTGCTCGTTAGTCTTTTGAGTCATGGCTAAAAGTAAATTCAGGGTCTATCTGGTCGGTAAGGTCACCGAATCGTTCTTTTACAAAACTCTGTGCGGCGTATTTTTTATGCAATTCCCAGATCTTCTTGAGTCTCACATCTCGATTATCTGGTTCTGCATTTAGAGTGCTGAAAATCCGCTCAAGTAATTCTCGATTGTTTAGATTTAGCTTCGATACAGACAACGCAGTCCCATCTTGGTCGATAGTACGGATATGTTCGTCATCAGTGAAGAATCCGATTATTTTCTTCTCAGGAATATGTAACTTAATAAATTCCACGTCCTTATCATTTCTGATTTTGTTACCAATCACTCGCACGCTATCTGCGACACCGGCCTCAGTCGCGAGTTCCATGTATTTGGTATAGACCTCAACGCTTCGCATGGTCGGCTCGACGATGAGGCAGGTCAGATCAAACTGAGCGTGAAGTGTCCCTGCAAATGAATCCACTCCTGCAACCATGTCAGCAATTACATAGCCGTTCTTGTCGTCGGTGTGATTTAAAATACTTTCGAGGATAGCAAGATTGTTGTGATAGCAACTAGCACCGATATCTTCTTCTTGATACGTACCAACAGCGAAGACTGAAAGATTATCTCGATGAAGTCCGTATGAGCCAAGAGGTGTCTCCTTGATTGATTCAATTTTTATGATGTTCGATTTACGTGTCGGCGGTGTTGATTTGCGGAAAGCACCAAGGTTTGTGATGTTGTTGTTGCCAATAAGCCACTTTTTTATTTCTTCAGATATTTTTTGATGTGAGAGATGCTTATCGAAGGGAATGCCACTAAAGCCAAGTAGTTCTGGTGCATGGATATTTAGATCAGCATCAAAAACAGCTACCTCCTCGGTAGTCTTTTCTGAAACATATGTGGCGAAAGAGGCGGAAAGTGTACTTTTGCCTGATCCGCCTTTTCCAACAAAGGCAATTCTCATAGATTAATCGGTGCACTTATTACAAGATCCTCGAACGGTAATATCCTCGACCTTACGACCCTTGATCGCTTTGTGGGGAATATGTATCTCTTCAACCCTACCGCAATCATTACAGATGAAGTGATCATGGCTTTCGTGGGCCGATTCATACGCTACAGATTTGTTATCAATCATCACCCTCTTGATCTTATTGTCAGCAAGTAGTTGCTCGACATTGCGAAAGACTGTCGAATAATCGGCATCGGGAATAGCCTTATGGATTTCAGCAATGGTCAAAAGATGCTTTTTCTTGAGCAATGTAAGGATATGTTCTTTGTATACGTTTGTTCTCATAATGCAAGTAGTTTGCATAATAAACTAAGACAAGAGAAAAGTAAAGTTCCAGATAATGCAGGAAAATGATAAAATGACAAAACATGACACGATTACACAAAATTACGCTTGGTATACTTTTTGCACTTTGTGCTTTTTCTCCAATATTTGCCTTGGCTCAGCAGGACGGAGAGGTGGTACCAGACAAGGTTGATATTGTAAAAGCTCAAGTTTTGGAAATAATAAAACAAGAAGTGAAAAACGTACCTGGGACTGATGTGCAATCAAGTAATCAGACTATCAAGGTAAAAGTGTTAGAAGGAAACGAGGAAGGTCAGATTTTGACGGTAGACAATGACTATTTAAATTTGGATGTTGGTGAGGTGTTTTACCTAAGGCATGAATACGGCGGACTTGATGGATCAAATTACCATTCAGTCGACGAACCGTATCGTCTGCCTCACGTACTCATTCTCGTTGCTCTTTTTATAATTGCTATTTTTGTATTTGGTGGCATTCAAGGTGTGCGTGGACTGGTGAGTCTTGTTGGTAGTTTTCTTTTGATTATGTACGTGCTCTTGCCCGGAATACTTCATGGATATTCGCCATTGCTTGTAACCATAGGTGTGTCCTCGCTCATCATTATTGTTGGATCATATATCACTCATGGGTTCAACAAGACAACAAGCTCGGCGGTTCTAGGAATGGTTATCACTGTTATTATCACCGGACTTTTCGCTATCTGGGCGGTCCATTTTACTCGACTCAGTGGTTTCGGTTCAGAAGAAGTCGCCTATCTCAATCTAAATACGAGAGGCACGCTTGATGTAGTTGGACTTCTTCTTGGTGGAATCATGATTGGTCTCCTCGGAGTGCTCTATGATGTAGCTATCGGTCAGGCGATTTCAGTTGAAGAATTGATCCGTATTGCACCTCACGTTCCAAAGAAAACCATCTATCAACGAGCGATTCGTATCGGCCGAGAGCATATCGGGGCACTCGTAAATACGCTTGCCATAGCCTATGTTGGCGCCTCATTGCCACTTATGCTTTTGTTCGTCCAAACCTCTACATCAAGTCTCGCTAATATCGCTAACAGAGAAATATTCGCCACAGAGATCGTCCGTACCATGATCGGTAGCATCGGTCTCATTCTTGCTGTGCCTATCACAACATTCGTGGCCGTTTGGTTGCTTATAAGGACGAAGAAGAATAACGTTTCACAGGAAAAACTACGACGAGAACAAGAGGCGCTTGAACATGCGGGGCATCATCACTAATTTTAATAAAATATAAAACCCCGCACAAGGCGAAGTTTCGTCACTAGGGCTCCGCGGGTAGGATTCTCGCCTTACAGGCGCAGTACAGGTTT
>CAYTZE010000048.1:0-4769 GCA_964442415.1 uncultured Candidatus Saccharibacteria bacterium | reverse complement strand
GCTTGCGGAGTGCTTCGTTACTGTTCGGTACGAGGATAGAAATACCTACACCTTGAACATCTCGCTTCATACCTAGACGTTTGGATAATCCATTGTAACGTACGCCGAGAGCTAGTATGCGTTGTTTGCTGGACTTCTTGGACTCTGAATTGACAATTGTAAAGATAGTTTCGGTGCAATACTTGCGATTGCCGATAAGTGAATTATTTATAACGTAGGGAATATTGAGAGCCTCGAGATACTCCAATGTTTCTTCTAGATGTCGTCTGCTTATTTCAGAAAGGAAATCCATGGAACGCGGAGCCTTTGCGTTTAGTTCTGCAGCACCATCTATATGTGAGGCTAGAAGTTCGAAAATGTCACGCTTCATAAGTTGTCGACACTCTGGACTCATCTCGTTGATGTTCTTCCTATAGTAGGATGTAAGTTCACGAGTAAATCTGGCAATAGAATCACGATCACCTATGGAATTGATCTCAACTACAGTATTGGTGTATCCCTCTTCGGCTAGCATCATATTTGCTGTCTGAATAAGAGTGGCTTCAGCAATTGCACCAGAAGTACCGATGATCTCCATATCAGCATAGCGATGATAGCCACCTTTCTTGAGTGATCCACGACAAGGATCCTTGAAATATATCATGACGGGTTGCTGTAATTCCTGCAATCCTTGCTCCTCCCACATGCGTATGACAGCGATCTTCTCCTCAACATGCAAAGGTAGTTTGCCATGCTTATCAGTCTCATCATCGATGAAATCTCCCTCCAAAATATCTTTGGCAGCATCAAGGTCAGTTTTGACTATCTGAGGACTTTTCATGGGTACGAACCCATAATAAACGGCTATTTCTCCGATCTTATCTAGATGTTCATACGAAATGAACTTCGAGTCTGTTGTTTTGCGGGGTTTTTTGTTGGGCATGTTTATTCTTTGATCGAACCTGGGAAAGCACTAGCAGTCTGTATAGGAAGTAGTCTGACTGCAGGTCTACCTATTATGAATCTCCTCTCTAGTGGTCCCCAGGCACGAGAGTCAGAGCTCTGTGCACGGTTGTCGCCCATTACAAAATATTGGTCATTGGTGAGTACGGCACTCATGGAGTCATTGGAGGCATGTGAAGGAGCCACATATGTTTCGTCAAGCTTGAGTCCGTCTGGATGCTCGGCATTCAGGATCGTCACTACGCCGTCTCTGATGGATACTGTTTCTCCAGGAAGTCCAACAATACGCTTTATGTAGTAGATACTAGGATTGTGTGGATACTCAAATACGATGACATCACCTCGCTTTGGGTCCTCAAATCGGTAGGTGAATCTATCAACGATCAGAAATTGACCTGTAGAAAATGTCGGATCCATCGAAGCGCCATTCACGATGAAAGGCTCTGCAATAAGGAAACGAATGGGTAATGCGATGATCAAAGCAATAATGATAACCTGTACCCATTCCCGAAATGATGTAACGAAACTTTTGCGAGGAGATGGGGTAGTGGAGCGAGGCTCTTTTGGGCGGTAACTATCAGGGAAAATACTGTCTTTTGGCTCCATAATGCGGTCATTGTACTCCAAAAAAACCTTCAACACAAGGCGGGTGAGGTTGGACCTAGAGATCTGGATGTACGACCTCACCCACCTTTGCACTTTTAATTTTTCACTGTAAACTACTCCCATGTCATACATCATCGCCGGTCTCGGCAATCCTGGGGCAGAATACGAAAATACCCGACACAACACCGGACGTATCGTGCTTGATGCTGTGCGTACGGAATTTTCCAAAGAAGATTTTGAGCCAAATAAGAAATTGAACTCCCTTGTCGCCGAAGGTAAGATTGGCAAAGAAAAAGTTACTTTTATTGAACCAGAAACTTTCATGAACAATTCTGGCAAAGCTATCGCACCACTCGTGAAGACCAAGAAAAGTGCCAAATTGAAAATCGTTACTGCTGATAATTTGATTGTGATCTACGATGACTTCAATCTACCTCTCGGCAAAATCCGTATTTCTTACAACAGGAGTTCGGGTGGTCATAACGGCGTCGAGTCCATAATCAAAGCAGTGAAGACTGAGGCCTTCGTGCGTATACGCATCGGCTGTGCACCCGAGAAGTCCAATGGTGATGCCAAAGTTCCGCATGGCGATGACAAGATCGAGAAGTTCATTCTCGGGAAATATAAAGATGATGAGCTTAAGGAATTAAAAAAGGTTGCAAAAAGGTCTGTCGAAGCAGTCGAGATGATCATTCGCGAAGGCAGGGAAAAAGCGATGAGTGTGTTCAATGCGGGATGAGTAATAAAAAAGTCGACAATATCCAGACAGGACATTGTCGATTGAGTAGGTCACTTTTTGGGTTTATCAAGTAGAAATCGTTCTTCGAATGTTCGCCAATCCATCCAACGGAACCCTTCACCTGAAATGGCTGGCGCCGGCACGCGGACTTCTTCGGAATGAAATGCGTACCAAGCCTCACCGAGTTGTCCTATTTCAGTAACACAATCTGATGGACTCCAGATACGATAGGCCTTTTCACCAGGATTACCGCTTGAGGTTACTACGATTCCCTTTATACCTTTTGGCCCCATCGCTGCCCCATGGCTCATCATCGGTAGACTGAAGGCCATATGAGAATAGAAATAGGCACTCGATGTGTCAAAGTAGATGATCACATCAGCATTATCGACTCGTGTCTTTTCCAAATCAGCCATGAGGATGCTCGTTACTTCTCCAAGTAGTTTTGTGTGTTGACGAAGTGCAGTGCGTTGGTGATCGTATAATCCATCTTTAGAAATGTACAGTATTTTCATTGATACCTCCTAGAATGTACCCTACCACTAATGATTAATTTTGCAACCAAAAATCCCGCGAAGCTTCACAGCCTCTCGGGATTTTCTTCTTACTAGATTCCTGCTTTCGCGGGAATCACACATGTGAAATTGCGTTGAATGACAAATAAACTATTTCGTCCCTGCGTAGGCAAGTGCCATCTTCTGCTCCTTTGGATCGAAGAGAGCGATCTTGAATGGATAGGTCTTGCCGAGCTCGAGAGATTTGCGGAGCTTCTCTTCGGAACCGAACTCGGAGACATGGATGAGTCCAGCAACACCTTCTTCGATAGATGCGAGCGCACCATGCTTGTTGAACTTGATGATCACACCAGTGACTGACATGTCTTTTTTGTATTTCTTTGCCGCTTCACTCCATGGATTTGGCTTCATTTGCTTCAATGAAAGGGAAATCTTACCTTCCTTGATCTCGATGATTTTGGCCTTGATCTTCTGACCAACCTTCACGAAGTTGCGTGGATCATCAACGAGTCCCCAATCAATCTCAGAGATATGGACGAGTCCTTCGAGACCTTCCTCGAGTTTGACGAAGACACCGAAGTCGACAACGCCGGTGACGGTACCATCGACTTCATCGCCGATCTCGTACTTGCTGACAACTTTCTCCTTCTCCTTGGTCTCCTGACCCTTTTCGGAGAAGATAAGCTTACCCTCTTTCGGATCAGCGGTGATGATCGCGAGCTGGAGACGAGTACCGACGAGCTTCTTGAGCTCTTCTAGGATCTTGTCCTTGTCGCCATCAGCGACCTTTGGGTAATGTTCACTCTTCAGCTGAGATGCAGGCAAGAATCCGATGATGCCCTGCCACTCGATCATGAGTCCGCCTTTGTTGGCTTCTTTGACGAGAAGGTCGAGAGTCCTCTTCTCCTTGATAGCACTATCTGCTTCACTCCAGATGAGGGCTTGGCGAGCCTCCTTGAGGGAGAGTTCGTAGTAGCCCTCCTTGTGTGCAGTATCGACGATCTTGGCTGCAATGACGTCGCCGACGTTGATTTTCTTGATAACATCGCGCGCAATGATAAATTCACGGCCATAAATGATACCAGTCCCGAATGGTGCGAGGTCAATATAGACTGATGACTTTTCGATAGCGATAACGGGACCCTCAACCAAGTCTCCGATGATCGGAGGATTCTTCATGGTTGCAATAAAACCACCCATGACGCTGGCTTTCTGTGCGTCAGTGAGCTCCATCTCGCCTTGTTTCTTGGTAAGTTTTGCGGCCTTGTCGGCTGCCTCAACTGCGGTCTCCTTGGTCTCTACTGCACTCGCAAGTGTCTCTGTTTTCTTCTTGAACATTGGTATAAGGTCGCGCTCCGCTTTTTAGGTTAATAATACGCCCAGACGCAACTGGGCAAAAAGTGCGGGATAACGCGAGATTGCTAATGTGCTACTAACGAACTCAAACTAAAAAGGCCTACTGCCTGATAGATGGATAGTAGCGGATAATTGCGGTTTTGTCTAGGTGAAGACATTGTAGTCGATTTTGTTCCCAATTTTCCTACTATATGCTAAATTACTCTCATGATCATCACCTACCTCGGCGGACAATTCGTGAAAGTACAGTTTGGCGATACGACGTTGGCGTTCAACCCTATCTCCAAAGATTCGAAGCTCAAGACATCGAAGTTCGGTGCTGACGTGGTCCTCATGAGCGTCAATCATCCTGACATGAATGGTGTCGACCAGGTGACTTTTGGCGAAAAGAAAGCCTTTGCCATAAATGGTCCGGGTGAATATGAGGTTGGTGGCGTCTTCATCAAGGGATTTGCTTCCGAGTCAGGCTATGACGGTGAAAAAAGAATCAATACTATATATACGGTATCTCTCGAAGGTATGAACATCGCATTTCTTGGTGCAATCAATACTCCAGAATTGCCAAAAGAAGCAGATGAGAATATTGATGAAGTAGATATCCTATTCGTCCC
>CAYTZE010000047.1:0-4789 GCA_964442415.1 uncultured Candidatus Saccharibacteria bacterium | reverse complement strand
CAAGTTAATTAAAAGTTATTAGTTAAAAGTGTAAAGTTAATCACAGCAAGAAAGGCAACTTTCCACTTTTAACTTTTAATTGTAAACTTTGCCTATTGCCTGGGTGGCGGAATTGGTATACGCAACAGACTTAAAATTTGTCGACCGTAAGGTCATGTGGGTTCGACTCCCACCCCAGGCACCAACGAAATTTAATGTACCCTCAAAAAACTCCTCCGATGCACTTGTAGCACCCCACCCTCCTCTATAGCTCTGTAATGTCCCTTGGTCCCGTACCCTTTGTGCTTCTCAAATCCATAGGCTGGATATTTTTTGGCCAAGAGATTCATCTTCCTATCACGCAGAACTTTGGCACAAATAGAGGCGAGCGCAATGATCATCTCCTTCTCATCACCCTTAATAATTGTCTTTTGGTTGGGGTAATTCAGCGGCGCTTTCAATCCTCCATCGAGAAGCACCCTTACATTCACGGGCTTCATCCTATTCCGAGTAACAAGTGCTCCCAATGAAATAAAAAGTGCAGTTTTGATCGCATAGGAAAGTCCCTTGGCATCAATAACTTTTTCGCTCTGAAATGTGACATGGAAATCAATAACTCCTGATTTTTGCGCCTGCTCGATTCGTGCAAACCATTCTTCCCTCCTCCGTTCAGTCAGTTGTTTGGACTCCTTCACGCCTCGAAATAACTTCTTGGCTGTCGGTTTCAAGAATGTAAAAGCCCCCACGGCAACAGGTCCTGCGATAGGTCCGCGACCGACTTCGTCGATGCCGATGGTGTGCGTATGTGGGCGTTTTTTAATTATTGACATACAGTTCTATTTTGCTATAATTGTAGATGTAGTACCGTCCAAAACCACCACTTCGCGGGTGGTTTTAAGTTTATGTTTTTCGACATCCTCTATATATTGCATAAATGAATATATTCCTCGTCCCCAAATCTAGATCACGCAACATCCAATACATCTTGTCATAGTCCACTCTCCAGCCAAGGCTTTTTTGTGAATGAAAAAGGTTTGATTCATCGATGAAAACGCCAACTCGGCCAGTTGTATGCACACTCAATGGGTTTTGAGGTAAAAAAGTTTCTAACATATGTGAGATTGCGTATGTTGGATACATTTTCGCAAACTAATACAAATAATCAATATCGACGTATATGTTTTTGGGTGTCGTAGTATGACATCAAACTGACTTTTCATTTGAGACTCCAGACGGTAAACTAACCCTATGTCCCGCTTCACCCACCTCCACACCCACTCCCACTACTCTTTGCTGTCAGCACTACCCAAGATCGATGACCTGGTAAATGAAGCGAGCAAACTAGAAATGGAGTCTCTGGCGCTCACAGATAACGGCAATCTCTACGGTGCAATCGAGTTCTATAAAGCCTGTAAGGAGAAGCTTATTAAACCTATTATTGGGGTCGACTTCTATGTGGCAGCGCGCTCGAGGAAAGATATGCAGGCAGGAATAGATAACCGCCGCACGCGCCTCGTCCTTCTCGCCATGAATGAAAAGGGTTATCACAACCTCGTTCAACTGGTCACCAAGTCGCACCTCGAAGGTTTCTACTACAAGCCACGTATCGACCGCGAACTCATCGAACTTCACAACGAAGGCTTGATCTGTATTTCACCTTCATTTTCTGGCGAGATAGCGCAATCTTTGAAAAGTAGGAATCAGGACAAAGCTACAGAAGTTGCTGAGTTTTACAAGAGAGTATTTGGCGGCGGGGTGGGAAGAAGACATTCCCAGAGCATCCGAGGATTGGTAGCCAGCGATCAGCGCCCGCAGGATGCGGAGGGAAAGTCTTCTTCCCACCCCGCTCCTCATGCTAATCGTCTCTATATCGAGATAACTCACCATCCTGAGATCGACGGGCATGAAGCGAATATGAAAGTACTTGCAGATTTTGCCAAAAAAGAAAAGATTCCTGTCATGGCAGCGCATGATGTCTACCATCTGAAGCCTGAAGATAGATTTGCGCGCGAGACATTGGTCAGAGTCAATTCACACAGTGACGCTTCGGACAAAATCTCAGAAAGTGATGAGGATGATTTCTCATTCATTTCCAGCCAACGTGCTGATGAACTATTCCGAGATATGCCCGAGGCGATCGCCAATACCGAAAAGATCATTGATGCCTGCAATTTCGAAATGGAACTAGGTAAGTGGGTATTCCCCAACCTCGTAGTTGAGAGTGGAAGAACTCCTGATGACGAGCTTCATTATCTCGTTTTCCAAGGCTTTGCCAAAAGAAATATCGAACAGAGTCCCGAACTCATCACGCGTGCCGAGTATGAGCTCAAAGTTATCAAGGACAAGGGCTATGCACCTTATTTCTTGGTGGTGGCAGACATGCTGCGATTTGCTCGGGAAAATAAGATTCTCTCCAATATTCGCGGATCAGTCTCTGGATCCCTGGTAACATTCCTTGCAGGAATAACCAATATCAATCCTATCGAGTACGAGATCCCCTTCGAGCGCTTCCTCAACCCTGACCGTCCATCTGCTCCTGATATCGATATGGACTTTGCTGACGATCGTCGTGATGAGGTGATCGACTATGTCCGTGGCAAATATGGCGCTGACAAAGTAGCACAAATTGGTACTTTCGGTACCATGGCCGCTCGTGGCTCAGTACGTGATGTAGCACGTGCTATGGGATTCCCCTATGACGTCGGTGATCGTATTTCCAAACTCATCCCCATGGGTGCACAAGGATTCCCTATGACTATCGATCGTGCACTAGACGAAGTTCCGGAGCTCAAGTCACTCTATCGCGGAGATGAAGATAGTAGGAAGATTATAGACATGGCTCGGAAAATCGAAGGTTGTGCCCGTCACATCGGTGTCCACGCAGCTGGTGTGGTTATTTCTCCTACTGCTCTTACCGACTTCACGCCACTCCAGTTCGATCCCAAGGGTGAAGGCAAGGTCATCACTCAGTACGACATGTACTCTATCGAGGAAGCAGGCCTTCTCAAGTTTGATTTCCTAGGACTGAAAAACTTGACCATAATAGCTGACACTATCGAGCGTATAGAAAAGATTGATGGCACAAAGTTGGATGCAGATACTATCCCTGTAGATGATACTGCTACATTTGAAATGCTGGCCCGTGGTGAAACTGCTGATCTATTCCAACTAAACGGAGATGGGATGACTAGATTTCTCAAAGAATTGAAGCCAACAAGTATTCATGACATAAATGCTATGGTAGCACTATACCGTCCGGGACCGATGCAGTTTATACCTGACTATATAGCTAGGAAGCATGACAGATCGCTCATAAAATACATGGATCCGATCCTAGAAATTATTCTAGAAAAAACCTACGGCATCCTCGTCTACCAAGATGACCTCCTCATGATGGCGCACAAGATCGCTGGTTACAATTGGGGTGAGGTAGACAAATTCCGCAAAGCTGTTGGCAAGAAGATCCCTGCCGAAATGGCCTTGCAAAAAGAAAAGTTTATCAAAGGTTGTGTGAGTCATAGTCTGTGGTCAGAGAAGAAATCCAAAGAAGTCTGGAAATGGATCGAGCCATTCGCGGCATATGGTTTCAACAAAGCACACTCAGTCTCCTATGGTCGCGTCGCCTACATTACAGCGTATTTGAAAGCTCATTTCCCTGAAATGTATCTCTCAGCCGTGCTCACCTCCGAACAAGGAGATACCGAAAAGGTAGCTGAGACTATCGCTGAATGTAAGCGTATCGGTATTCCCGTGCTTCCGCCGGACGTCAATGAAAGTTATAGTCAGTTTACAGTCGTCAAAAATGACGGAGCTAAGAGCCATGAGCTAGGAGATATGAACAAAAGTCAAAATACAAAAGTTCTTACTCCTACCTCACATCTCGTACCTCCTAGCTCACCTTCCTACCGTATCCGTTTTGGACTCGTAACCATCAAGAACTTTGGCCAGGGTATTTCTACTGCCATCATCGAGGAGCGCAAAGCAAAAGGTAAATTCAAGTCCTTGGCTGATTTTCTCGACAGGATCAAGGACAAGAACTTGAATAAGAAGTCACTCGAATCACTCATCAAAGCTGGTGCAATGGATTGTTTTGGTGAAGATCGTGGTGTCCTTCTGGCCAATTTAGACTTATTACTTGAATACAACAAGGAGAATGCTTCCAAAAATGCTGACCAAGAATCACTCTTTGGCGGTATGACTGATACCTCTAGTGTCCCTACCTTGCGTCTAAATTCGGTTCCGCCAGCCGAGATGCATGACAAACTCCTCTGGGAAAAAGAGCTTCTTGGGTTGTATATTTCTGGACATCCGTTGGAGAGATATCGTGACAAGATCGAAGCGAACAAAATCGACATCAAACGCGCACTCGAAAGTGCGAATGATGGCGCATCAGTCATCCTCGCTGTCATGATACAGGAGATACGTCTAGTCCAGACCAAGAAAAATGAGACTATGGCCTTCATCACTATCTCAGACTTCTCTGGCTCTGCCGAAGCGGTGGTCTTCCCACGCAGTTATTCGGAGTACAAGAATCAGATCACCTCAGATGCCTGCATAGCAATGAAGCTCACCGTGAATACGAGGAATGGTGAGAAGGGGTTTGTATTGGAGAGGTTGAAGGTGTTGTAACATTCCCATAACTACTATTTTCGTGTCCTAAAAACATATCCCCAGAAATATGCGTGTTATGCACACCTTGTTCACATGTTTATGCACGGTTTCGTTATTGACTTATAGAATATCAGGTCCATACTTAGTATAGGCTTCAACTACTAAGGAGAAGATCCTTAACACATTCATTAGGAGTCAC
>CAYTZE010000046.1:0-4884 GCA_964442415.1 uncultured Candidatus Saccharibacteria bacterium | reverse complement strand
GTGAGTAATCTACATCACTAACTTAAAGACTTTTTTGCTATCTCTAGTGACTCACGTTCCTCATCTGATAATTCATAATCAGATCCGTGCTTATTTATTGGTTTACCGAAAACACTGACTCGATCTCGTGAGTATAGACTGGATATCACCACTCCATCGCCCTCTTCTGTGAGGAGGGTAGTAGCGAAGCTCTGATTGCCACCACCACCGCTCCCATGAAAGGGATTGAAGCGTACAGTGTGGACAGACTGTACACTTTTGCGTAGGCGCTTCTCGACAGTAGCCAGATATGACTCGAGCTCACTGCGAAATTTTTGTAACTCTTCCAAACTACCAGAGACATGAGTCAGCGAGTCGCCAATATTATTTGCATCTACATGTACTAAAAACTTGCGTAGTTTGAACCACATCCAGAAAACCAGCCCCAAAAGTGCAATATTGGCCAGACACAAAATAATAAAACCAATAAGAAGCGGGTTTGAAGTAAGATTGTTTAGAAAAGTCATGTCAGTTAGTTTAGCGCTTCATCCTAGAAATGAAAAGGGCAAAAAGTATCTATACTATCACTATCGTAGTATCTTCTGGAGGATTTTCAGGACATGATCAATATCCTGGCTACTAGTATCTCTACCAAATGAGAAACGTAGTGAACTCTGACTAGGGGCACCGATAGATCGCAGTACATACGACTCATCAGAATCACGCAAACAAGAACTCTTGGTGGAACACGATACCCCTGCGGCATCTAGTTGGAACAAAACAAACTCGTTGTCGATTCCAGGTATAGATACATTTAGAATATGAGGTGCTTGAATGATACTGACTCCTACATCGCTTTTATCAACAGCACCATTTACAGAGATGTCGGCACGGATCTTCCTCAAACCGTTTATCATCCTGATTCTGAGTTGGTCGAATCTTTTCTGGGTATTATCTTTTGATATTTCTACTTTTGCGATCTCAAATGCCTTCGCCAGTCCAGCTATACTAGGAATATTCTCAGTCCCTGATCTCATTCCTGCCTCTTGACCGCCACCATATATGATAGGACGAATAGGTGTTCCTCTCTTTATGTACAAGCAACCGATACCACGAGGCCCATATACTTTTGATCCATCGAGAGTGAGTAGATCTACTCCAAAATTTTCCATATTTAGATCCATGAATACTGCAGCCTGAGCTGCATCTGTGTGGAATAGCGGATAGTGCAATTTTTCGGCAGAAGAAATATCCTTGCGCATTTTCTTGAATTGACGGATGATCTTTGCGATCTCACGTATAGGTTGAATACTGCCAATCTCATTGTTTACGGTCATAATGGAGATGAGTACAGTATTTTCTTTGATTGATTTCTTGAGTATATCCAGATCGATAATACCGTCACTACTTACTGGTATGCGAGTTACCTCATAACCTTGCTTTTCTAATATATGCGCATACTCGATGATGGATGAATGTTCTATAGCTGAAATGATCACGTGAGGTTCGGTCACTACATTGTTCTCCAAGGCAGCCGTGATAGTACCCTGAATAGCGAGAATGTTTGATTCAGTGCCACCACTCGTAAATATTATCTCATCACTATGGGCGTGAATGTATCCAGCAACCGATTCTCTGCTAGCACTAAGAATCTTCTTCGCAGCGACTCCTTCTGTATATAGTGATGATGGATTGGCGAAGTTTGGTGATGAATGCCTAGTCATCTCCTTCATAACACGTCGGTCGACAGGAGTTAGTGAAGCATAATCCATGTACACTCTTTTCTTTGATAGCTTAATCATATTGACATATTATTGGAAATGTTTGCAAATGTCAATAAATTCTTCACATTGTATTTTCATATATCAAAATACCGCCACCTGGGCGAGGTGGCGGAGTGTCTATGTGACATGGCTGCGCTGCAGCCTCCTATGCGCCGCGTGCATATGCACCGATCCAATACGAGGTATGGATACATGGGAAGTAGTTTTACCCCTAGTTCCTTTCCAACGATGGATGGAGGCTGTCCTGTATCTCAGGTCAAACTGAATGACCCAGAGTGTACAAACTGCACCGAGTAGGAGATAGTAGCCGATGACCGACATACTCTCCAGCTGAATGTTCATACCGCTGATAAATATATCACAAATAGGTGTCTGCGCAAGCTTGCTTAGTTAAGCAGGTCTGACCTGCGCATACCCCCCACCTTGCACTTATCACAATGTTCTGTTAGTATTCCACGACATGTTAATGATCCGCCTTCAGCGCACTGGCCGAGTACACGAACCTACATTTCGTGTTGTTTTGACTGATTCCAAAAATGGTCCGAAGAGTGGTCGCTACCTCAAGATCCTCGGTTGGTACGATACGCGCATCAAGAACAAGGTTGAGCAGATGGATACAGAAGCTATCAAGCAGTGGATGTCCAAGGGTGCAAAGCTTTCGATGACACTCCACAACTACCTTGTTCACAACAAAGTCATTACTGGCAAGAAGTTGAACGCCCTCCCAAAGAGAACAGTCCAGAAGAAGGAGACTCCAGAAGGTGCTGAGGTAGCTCCGACTCCAAAGGCAGAAAATGTCGAGGCGGGAGCACCAGCAGTAGAAACAAAGCAAGCCTCGACTCCTGCTGAAGCTACACCTGTAAAGGCATAGTAGTCCACGTTGGTTCCTCTCCACTTGTTTGATACAATATACCTAGTACAGTAGTCTCTGTACTTTACGAACTAATTCCACGACCATGCAGAAAGACCAAGAATTCCTCGAATACGTCATCAAGTCTCTCGTAGATGCTCCTGAGCAAGTCAAAGTAGTCCGCTCTGTCGATGAGATGGGTGTCCTCCTCACTCTCGAAGTCGGTGCCGTTGACATGGGCAAGATCATCGGTCGTCAGGGCAATACCGCCAAGGCTGTCCGCACACTTCTTCGCGTTGTTGGGATGAAGAACAATTCAAGAGTTAATTTGAAGATCAACGAACCTATCGGTGGCTTGAAGGATCCAGAACGCATTGCACAGGGTGGGGCGGCTGTTCCATTGGTCACGCCGAACTCTAAGACGGTGGATGAAGCGATGGCGGATCTCAAGTTGGAGTAGTTTTTGTATTAATGACAAAATAAAGAAACCGTGGTATAGTCCATCTACGGTTTTTTTATTTGACATGACCACCTATCACCTCGTAACTCTATTTCCAGAATCTACAGAGTCATATTTGAATGCCTCTATATTGAAGCGTGCCCAGGAAAAGGGATTGATTGCCATCAAGTATTACAATCCACGTGACTTTACTGCCACAGCAAAAAAGGGTGCGAAACAGACATATGCAGAGCGACGTGTCGATGATCGTCCATATGGTGGTGGACCGGGGATGGTTCTCGAGGCACTTCCTATCATCAAGGCTATCGAAGCAGCGGTTGGCAAGAAGTTGAAAACAGCCACCGGAAAGAAAAAGGTCAAGATTATTTTCTTCACTCCATCGGGTAAGCAGTTTACGAACGAACTCGCTGACACATTCAAGCAATACCCTGATGTCGTATTCGTCTGCGGTCGCTATGAAGGCATCGACGCGCGCGTGAAGAAAGTTTTTCCTATGGTTGATATTTCTGTTGGACCGTATGTCGTCACTGGTGGGGAATTGGCTGCTATGATCATGATTGATACTATCACTCGTCGCGTCCCGGGTGTTCTAGGTGATATCCAGTCACTCGAGGAAGAGCGAATTGCCAGTCCAGACGTATATACAAGGCCAGAGACTATCGAATACAAAGGCAAGAAGTACAAGGTGCCCAAAGTGCTCCTTGGGGGCCATCATGCTAAACAGGAGGAGTGGAAAATGAAAAGGAAAAAGTAGTATAATTAATATTATGAGATATAGACAAAATAGAAATTTGCATCTAGTACTACTTTGTCTTGTTTTGCTTGCAATGCTATATTTTGGTTTGACACTCTCTGCTGATACTAAGGGTTTGACACTCCACACAATATGGTCTCAAATTTCTTATTTTCTACTAAGTGCTGTTGTTATTTCCTTTTTCCTTAAAACAGATAAAAGCCTCACTAAAATTCTTTATCCATTGCAGGTGGGTCGGCTTTCTCTAGTATTCCTATTCTTGTTCTTTCTCCCTATAATTCAGGTAATATCTTATCTTGCAAATTTCCTAGTGCTCGGGATAATTTTTGCATTTGTAGATAAACAAAATATGTTTTGGGTCGGGATGTTTGAGGAGTATCCTAAAACACTTGGAGGAGTATTCATCCTTGTTATTTCCAGTATTATTACATCTTCATTAATTTTGTGGGTCTATGGGAAAATTAAGAGGAAAATAAAAGGTTAAAATAGCTACGGAGGTACCCTCACGCTCACTATCCCCAATATCCCCTTGACGCCCCTAAAAGGGTATGCTAAGGTGCCACTAACTTCGCCGATTGTGTTATGCAGTGCCCACCAAAGCCTTGGCGACGGATGGGACTATGCGGGGGATTAGAAAGGTTCAAAATTAATCCTACAAGTGCCAATCACATACTAGCCTCCTGTAAGATATCGACCGTTTTCGTAAGAAACGGACTTTTTGCGTTTTTAGTGCCCGTCGTTTGAGTTTTTATAAATTCGTTTGCGTAAATTATAAACACATGACCACAGCAATGCGACCGAAGAAGTTTTTTGCCCGCTACCAGGAACCACTCGCAGAGATGCCTCATCTCGTTGAGTCACAGCTCTTGTCATTCACGCAACTCGTCGAGAATGGCATCGAACGTCTCTTGAATGAATTCTCGCCGATCAAGGACTATGCTGAGAAGAAGTTCGAGCTCTCTATCGGCTCTCCTGAACTCATGCGTCCGAAGTTTGATGAGCATTTTGCAAAGAACAACAAGCTGAACTATGAAGGCCAGATCAAGGTCAAGGTTAC
>CAYTZE010000045.1:0-5112 GCA_964442415.1 uncultured Candidatus Saccharibacteria bacterium | reverse complement strand
GAGTGTATGACCATAACCAGGATAAAGACCATCGATCTCATAAGTGCCACTTGCACCCTGCTCACTTACAATTTTTGGTTTTGAAGGTAGGATAAGGTCGTATGTCATGGTATTTGTAAAATAGACGGTTAATTATACATTAAAAGCTGTTATTGTCTAGCGTGTGTAAAACTCTAGCACCGAACGAACATCAAATAGGAGTTCTGTCGTATCTGTAGTCGGTTCCCCTTCGACCTTGATGCTCTTCTTCTCCACATCGATCGAAAGCCATGCGGGGAATTTGGTACTCTTGAGCTCTTCATCAAGTTTGCTAAAAATGACTTTGTTTTTGCTACCTTCTCTTATTGTAATAATATCTCCTATGCGTACTTGATAAGATGGTATTGTGATTCTCTTATTATTTACACATAAATGTCCGTGGGCTACCATCTGTCGAGCAGCTGAACGACTGAGAGCAAATCCTGCACGTAGGACGACATTGTCCAAGCGCCCCTCAAGGATGCGTAGAAGATTTTTGGCATTGTCTCCCTTGGTCTGGAGAGCGTCTATAACATAGTTACTGAATTGACCACTAGAAATACCATAACTATAGCGAGCCTTTTGCTTTTCCAAGAGCTGACGGCCGTACTCACTCTTTTGGCCACGACGCTTCGTAGTCTTTGTTTTGGCCTGAGCACGCATAGCATACTTCGGAGTCTGCGTCTTTCTGAAGACGGCAGCGCCGAGGTATCTTGCTTTCTTGTATCGTGGGCCGATTTGCATGGTAGTGGGTATAGTTAAAAGTTAAACGCGACGTGGCTTCTTTGGTTGTGGGCCGTTGAATGGAATAGGGGTCTCATCCTTGATCGATGTGATCACTACACCCTTGCTGATGAAACCACGAATAGCTGATTCACGACCAGAACCAACACCCTTCACTACGACCGCGATCTCCTTCAGGCCAATATTCTGTGCCTTGAGGGCAAGTGTCTCACCAACTTTTGCTGCTGCAAACGGTGTTCCCTTCTTTGCACCACGGAAACCTGCTCCACCACTAGATCCCCACATGAGTGCATTGCCTTTGGTATCAGTAAGCATTACCTTGGTGTTATTGTATGTTGACTGAACATGAAGGATACCTGCATCCACACGCTTTTTTGCAGAAACAACCGGTGCTTTCGCTGCACCAGATCCTTCTTTGCCTTCAGTTGTAACAATTCTTTTTTTACCCATGTTATTTGATTATTTCTTTTCTTCTTTTTTCTTGCCGGATCCCATAGTTTTACGAACATTGCCACGGACTGTACGAGAATTGGTCTTTGTTCGCTGTCCACGAGTCGGAAGATGGCGAGCATGACGACTACCTCTGTAGGATTTTATATCCTTGAGACGTTTTATGTTGCCAGCTACTTCACGTTTTAGATCGCCTTCTATCTTGTAGCTCTCGACGAGCTTTCTGATCTCATTTTCCTGATCAACAGTGAGTGCTGTAGAACGCAAACCTGGATCTACCTTGACCTTCCTTAGGATGAGCATCGCTCGAGAACGACCAACACCATATATAGATGTAAGCGCTATTTCGAGGCGCTTGTTTTCTGGGACAGTTATACCGAGTATTCTCATGTTTGAATATTAACCTTGTCTCTGCTTATGCCTTGGATTTGCCTTGCATGCAACATATAAATACGAACCTCGGCGCACGAGAACACATTTCGGACATATTTTTTTGACTGATGCTTTGACTCTCATAATTATGTACGTCTCGTGATTCGTGCACGGCCACCATATGGATCCAAATCAAGCTCAACCTTGTCACCGATAAGGACACGTATACGATTCATCCTCATTTTTCCGGCAAGATAAGCTAGTATTACCTCCTTTGTATCTTGGAGCTCCACACGAAACAGCGTATTGGGCAATGCTTCTACAACAATGCCATTCGCGGTATTTTTTGTTGAGCTATTCGATTGCGGCGCAGTGTCCATTTATTGTTGAGCGCGTCAGAACATACTAGCAGACAAGAGGCTATTTCGTCAATACTTCTATAGTGATCCGCCCTATATCGCTTGGAACCTTGGACCACGGTGGTGTGACCTCACCAGAGCTTTTCTCAATTTCGATAACAGGCTTATATGAGCGCAATATTGATTCTGTATCTACAAGTGATAATCCAGCAAGTTTCTGCTTCAATGATTCGACTGGAACAGTTCCCAACAGCGACATGTCACCCTTTAACTTGATAATCAGTGTATTTTTCTTTTCTGGTGAAAAGTCTTTTGGGTTTGAAATACTAAAATCTAGTGACTCAAGACCAGGGGTTGTATAGTCAAAACCAGCAAATTCTGCGAGATTCGCGTCACCAGCTATCCTACTAACTAGCTCGGATCGCTTCAATAAAACCCCATATAGCATTCCCTGCATTGTTATCGTAGCGGCTGCTGGATCACTACCACCTATAACTGGTTGACCGAACGAGGTTATGTATGCCTTTGGATACATGATATACCCATCAGGTATAGTACCTTGTATCTGTCCCAAAAGACTATTTGTTATTTTTGCCTGTAGATCAACAGTACTAGAAGCAACTATACTTGGTAATACAGTCTTCTTGGTACCTACAAATCCACCAGCAATATCAGTAGCTAGTCGTGCATACAATCCGTCATATCGAGGTGTTCCCTTGTAAGCAACTATTTTTAGATCAAGTGGCGCATCCGAACGAACTATGTTGTATGCCTGACCTGGCATGTCAGCAGTGATAGTTGCAGAAACAACACCAGGTTTGTTATTTGGTGAGGCTACAGTATATCCAGGTACAGTCACTGAACCTGCTAGTCTATATATATGACCAGAGGGATCAGATAGTCTGGTACCAGCAATTAGGCGTTGTGGTTGTGCACTATAGGTGTTGTAAATGGATATTTTGCCCTTTGCGGATGTAGATATCTGTGGACCATCAGTGGCAGATGCAGTCACTGTGGCAGTACCACGAACTGAGACAAGTTCGTATGATAGCGGAGTCTTATTTGCAGATGCTTGAGCGATGTAGGTACTATTCACTGGGATAGCGATATTTCGAGGCATTATCGAGAATGTAGCTCTGGAAAAATATACTGATGCTACATAGCCAGCACCCGCTACTGCGATTACGATACCCATTGTAATATATACCCATTTTTTACTACCTCGAGATGACTGCTTCCTGTGATGCTTTTTTGGTTCTACAGATTTATCAACTATGGTATCTGTATTGTCATCATCAGTATCTTTATCTATACGTACACTTCTAGATACTGATCTATCTTGTTTGGATGGTCTCAAATCATCAGCTTTGATCCTAGGGCGGGAAGCCTTATCCTTGGGAGGTTGTACTGGAGCAGATATGCTATTGCGCTCTACAGGTATATCCTGTATAGAACGATGGGTATTTGGAACTATATCTTGTACTCTGCGGGGCATATGAAAATATTGTATCACAATCTCATCTCTTCTCCATACTGTGAATAGCTACTATGTATATACCAGTCAATCTCTGCTTGTCTGTATGTGGATCAAAATCAACATAGGGATATACTGTCTCGAATGCCAGGATCTCCAACGCATGTTGTGGGTAAGAGTCCTTGAAACATTTTATGAAGAAATCCTCATGTGAGTGGCCAGAAATTATCACCAAATGTGGTAGCGATATGGGTGATGGATTGGATCTGAGAAGCTTCCTGAACTCCCCTATCCATCCATTGCTCATATTTTCTACTATAGTTGCCTCTTTATTTGCAAAATGTTCATCCATGACTCCCTGTACAGATAGACGCAGTAATGAATCTGCGCTCTGTTCATTGATCTTTGCTTCGCGAGCGAGTGTACGTACTACAGTGTGAACACCGAACGGAAAAGACCCAAAAAAAGTACATGAATGCATATTTACTATTGCTACATCAGTCAATTCACCATGTACGTGTACCAAAGCGTAACTAGGACGATCTGGCATTATGAAGTCTATTCCAACGTGCTGTAGAAATAGAGATGAGTGAAAATGTACTTTGCTATGCGAAACTGCATGATCACAAGCTTCAACAAATCTGTCTATCATTCTGCCGCCAGCGACGGATACTACAAAAGACACTTCTAGCTCTCGAGTGTGTCTACTCTCCCATGATGCTACTGAATATCCATTTAGGCGTACATCAAATACCTTTTCCTCTATAACTCTTATGTCCTCACCAGTTTCTGATATCAATTTTTTGCGATCATCGGCGATGAGCCTTTCTATATACTGACGATCGACAATAGTATTCTCTTTGAATGAATATACCAGTGTCTTGGCCTGCGAAACTATCCATGGGGTAGATAATACATAGTGAACAGAGGATATTTTGTGTGGAATATCTTGGACACTCGATCTCACGTGCAAATGCGTGAGCACATCGTCTAGAGTCTCCCTTATAGCAGTGAGTGCTGATTTTACTAGATAGCCACTCCTCGCGTGAACCTTGTACGGTACGATGACATTGTGTGTATATAGTACTAGTGGCTTTGCCTGATCCTGTGTATAGACGAGCGTGCCACGTACTATAGAACTCTGTACATCCAGAATAAGCATCAACTCACCTTTTTGGTGCGAAAAAAGCATTATGATTATTATACCATGAACGAAAAATTCAGGTTACATGTCTACAACCTAACGATAACTATTCTAAAACCGCCTTTATCCTCCTTACACCTTGAGAGATCGCCTCTTCCTTCTGTATTTTGAACTTCCACTTCCCTTCTGGCCCAGCCAATTCACTAGTATTCTTGACGTGCGGGCCACCGCAGAATTCTTTCGAATAGGCAGCCTTGATTGTGTCTACCATGGAGGGGAGACCTCCATGGTCGCCTATGTAGTAGATCGAAATCTCTTCCCCATACTTTTCTCCAAAAAAATGCCGTGCACCAGTCTTCTCCGCTTCAGCTCGAGGCATAGTCACGTTATTCATAGGAAGTTTCTGAGCGATTTTCTCATTTACAATATCCTCAACCCGCTTTTTCTGCTCATCAGTCATCTTCGCCCCGAATGAAAAGTCGAAACGCAGTCGTTCCGCAGTAATATTCGAGCCCTTCTGGCCCACACCCTCTCCGAGAACATCATGAAGT
>CAYTZE010000044.1:0-5124 GCA_964442415.1 uncultured Candidatus Saccharibacteria bacterium | reverse complement strand
GCAGGCGAGGGAGAACCAGACGCATCGCCAGCAGGCGATGACGGCGTGTCCCGAAAAATCTACTTTCCTTGTAAGTTTACCCTACACTCTCAAATATCTCCTCGCTGCAATGTAACTAGATATACCTCCCAACGCCACTCCCGCACCGATAATCAATATGAAAATCTGACCGAAATTTGCCATGAAATATCGTGACAAGATATTGACCGCTAACTCAAAGTCCGCAGCTACCTGTACACCAGCAAATCGCAAAACAACCGTATCGCTCCAGTACGCAAACGCTGCCATGATGACCAGAGTGATCGCTCCCGAAACGATACCGTACATGATACCCGAAACTACTAGCGGACCTCGCACATATATATTACTAGCACCCACCAACTTCATGACCGCAATCTCATCCTTGCTGGTGAAGGTGATGAGACGGATCGTATTCCAAACCACGATAACAGCTACGATAATGAGCAGGATCGCGAGCGCTAGACCTGTTTGTTCCACAACTGGGATGATCCGACTCAAGCGATCGATGATGAGCTTGTTCTGTTGATAGTTGATCTTCTCGATGAGTGGTGTGCCATCAGGAGCAGTCGGGCTTTTGTTCTCGAGGAAGTTTGTGATACTACCGTACTGACCAGGATCCTTGGCTTTCACGTTGAGTGAAGCCGGGAAAGGATTTGTGCCGATCTCATCCAGTCCTTGCATGATGAGTGCATTGCCACTCCACTTGGTCTTGAAAAGATCTAGAGCAACATCACGTGAGATGTATTCGATCCGCGAGACTTCTGGCAACTTCTCAATATCTTTCTTGAAATCAAGGATGTCTTGTTCTTGTGCCGAAAGCGTAAAATACACATTGATGTCTACTTTGTCCTTCACATCAGAGATGAGTGCGCGCCCAAAAGCTCCAGCAAAGACCATGCCACCTATAGTCATGAGTGCCAGAGTCATGACCACTACAGCCGCAAATGACAAGAAGCCATTGCGCCAAAAATTGACGAAGCCAGTGCGGGTTATTCTTCTGAATGTCGTGAATATCATAGAAACATTATAGGCTATATTTGCCGTGCTTGTCATCGCGCACGATCTTGCCCTTCTCCATAGTGATCACGCGACCCTTGACCTCGTCGACCACGCCCTTGTTGTGTGTGGTCAAGATGACAGTAGTACCAAGCTCATTGATCTTCTGGAGGATACGTACGATCTCGAAGACGTTGGCAGGATCAACATTGCTGGTCGGCTCATCGGCGATGATGATGTCGGGTTGATTGACGATGGCTCGTGCGATAGCCACGCGCTGTCTCTCTCCTCCGGATAATTCATTGGGAAAATTCCAGATCTTGTGGCCTATATCAACTAGGTTGAGTACATGTGGTACATCAGCAGCGATCTCAGCGTCGCTACGACCAGAGGCCTCCATAGCAAAAGCGATATTCTCATAGACTGTCTTGTTCGGAATGAGGCGGTAGTCCTGGAATACTGTGCCAATACGACGGCGCAGCTTGCTCATGGCACGCTTGTTCATACGATGAATATCTGTGGATTCGAAGAAAACTGAACCCTCAGTAGGCCAATCTTCTGCTATAAGCATCTTGAGCAGAGTCGTCTTGCCTGCACCCGAATGCCCAACAATAGTCACAAACTCCTTGGGTTCTACTCCGAAACTAACCCCATCTAGGGCTACTGACTTGTCGGGATAAATCTTAGTCACTTTATCGTAGTAAATCATTGATTTATTATAGCATTGTGCTGTCATCCCTGCGAAGACGTAAGCAAGATACAATGACCAAGATACAAATCCCAAACCCAGCTGCTAAAGTTTGGTTATTGTATCTTATATCTTGTATCTTGGTTTTTATTAGAGTTCCTTCTCTGCCTCAATAAACTCCCCTATTTCTCCCTCAAGCACCTTATCTACCTGCGATGTCTCCACATCAGTCCGATGATCTTTGACCATCTTGTAAGGATGCAGGACGTACGAACGGATCTGATTGCCCCACTCTATCGATGTCGTCGAGCTGATCTGCATACCACGTTCCTTGGCGATCCGTTCATCCTCCATACGTTTCCAGAGTTTGCCACGCAACATATCCATCGCTTTCTCCTTATTCTGAGCCTGCGAACGTTCAGATGTCACGTGAATAGAGATACCCGTAGGAGTATGTACGAGTCGTACTGCAGTTTCGCGCTTGTTCACATTCTGGCCACCAGGACCACCTGATTTTGCGATAGAAATCTCGATATCGCTCTCTGGAATGACTAGATCATTGGCTGAAGTCTTCTCAAATTTTGGCACAACTTCAACCAACGAAAATGACGTATGACGCTTCTTGTTCGAATCAAATGGAGAAATGCGTACCAAACGATGAACACCTGACTCATTTTTCAGAGCTCCATAGACATTCTTGCCAGAAATCTCTGCCGCCACATTGCGATATCCACCATGATCATTGTCATGACTGTGGATAATAGACCAACCCCAACCTCGACTCTCTGCATACTTACGATACATACGTAGGAGCATGGCTGAGAAATCCTCCGAGTCATCACCACCCGCACCAGAAAGAATAGTGAGGATTGCTGCACCCTTGTCATACTTCCCCACGCCTTCGAGTTCGGATTTGAGGTTCTGGAGCTCCTTAACCGCTGTCTGCGCCTTCACTTTGTCATCCCAAAAATCCGCAGCGGACATGGCGGTTTCGAGTTCTATAATCTTTTTTTCTAGGTCTTCTTTGTTCATGGAGCCGAAGCCCGGGATCGAACCGGGGGCACCCGCTTTACGAAAGCGGTACTCTACCAACTGAGTTACTCCGGCATGAGTTTTACTCTAACAAAAATAGGTGCTCAAAGGAAGCAGGTAAACAAACTCTACATCTGTATACCTTAACGTCCAAAAATTATTCAATAAACCTTTCCTCAAGATACCGAGACGTCCCAAAATTATTTTGAGCTGCGCTCAAAATAATTATTGGTACGCGAATTTTCTTAGGAAAGGAAAATTCGGAGCCGTTGTCCGGGATTGAACCGGAGACCTCGTCATTACCAATGACGTGCTCTACCAACTGAGCTACAACGGCGCACAAACGAAGCCCAAGCATCATAGTACATTAGGCGAGGCTTTTCAATCTTCGGGACATCGAAGTCCACCAGTTCCACGTACCAATTCTTGTTATTTTTTTGAGGACACCTTCCCCACTCTCATGTAAGGCATGCCCAACATGACTCTCGAGAACAATATCCTAAGACCATGACGCGGAAGCCTGAACCAGCAGATTCACCTACTGGGTTAACCGCCACGTAACACATGATTTCGAAATAAGTATAGCAGGATAAAATTTAATATAAAAAATTGACCCCCAATCCGCCAAAGCAGACCGAGGGTCAAAGGGTCCAAGGGACAAAGGATCAGGCTTGCGCTGGAGCCGAAGTTTCCGAGGATTCGAGAACAGAATTGCGAGAGAACACCCGGAAGCCACCGCGCCACCTGAGCGGGTTCTCGACGGAGTTCGCGTCGACGTCCCAACCGACGTCGCTCCAGTGCACGTCGACCGCGCGGAGCACAACAGCGCTGTCCCGGATGTAGAAGATGTTGGCGTAGCCGTTGTTCAGGAGAACACCGTCTTCGCCATGCTTCTGTTTCTCCATGAGGGAGAACATCTCGGAGAGAGTGGTTTCAGCTTTCGCTTCGCCACCGAGCTCCTCGATGATGGGACCGTCCACCGATGACTTCCGCAACTTATGGTAGCGGAGCGTCTGTTCGCTGATCGGGTCTTTGGTCTTGCCGTCACCGTTCAGGAACCAGGCGGTGAAGTTGTTGCCGAGATAGCTGATCTTCACCGGAGCATTACGCTTGGTGTTGACCACGAACTTCTCTTTGGCGACGAGCTTCGAGGTGGTTGCTGCAACTCCGACCGTCGAGACGAGCTCGAGGATCGAGGGTGTGGGTTTCGGCTGCACCACTTGCGTGACACTACCGTTGGTCCAGCAGGGCTCCTTGCGGAGAAACAGCTTGAGCTGTTGTTCCCATTGGTCGCCGTCCTGGCCACCGAGGTTCACTATGAGCTGATTGAGCGGTCCGGTCGTGAATTCGCGGAGCGCTTTGCTGAGCATGGTTTCCATGGTCAGTTTCCTTTCGTTTTGATTTCCCTCTACGCCGAGGAGGCACTATGGGCCATAGTGGTCATAGCCAGGAAATGCCTAGTTTTAAGCATCTTTTGACTATGACCAACTCGCAAATCTCTATCAAAGAACTACGATAATATTATACACCTATATTGTATTGGCTATCTGTCAATATCACAGAATTAGACAAAATTTACCATTATAAATAGTACTGATTCATAAAAAATATTTCTGCGCGGCCAAGCGGGCTCGAACCGCCAACCTCTCGCGTGACAGGCGAGTGCTCTAACCAGTTGAGCTATGGCCGCAAGTGAGGGATAATGTCACGAACCAGATCAGTCTAGCAAGAAAGGCCAAAAACGCAAGAAAATAAACATGTACCGGTGCCTGGACTCGAACCAGGGACCTAACGCTTATGAAGCGTTCGCTCTAACCACCTGAGCTACACCGGCTTTCAATAACTGTATCATCTCCAATACCTTGTACTTAAGTAGTGTACTTCTTCTCACCCCTAATCGCAAAACTCCGTAGTACGTATCATGATTATGATAGGTTTTTTTCTGTTTTGCTGTCGCAAAAAATGTCTTAGAAAAATTATCCCGCGGTAAGTCTAGCAGATGTGACCAAAAATTCAAAACCGTATTGATCCTATTTCTATGTATTTCATTTATTGATATTTGTGCCTTAATATCAGTTTTTGGCACCTGGACTACATCAACCAGCCAGTCATGCATCAATTTGATCATGGCTGGATCAGAATTTACAAAAATAAAACCTCTTGTACTTGGTGCTTTACTCCCTTCCGCCCAATACAGTGCTATTCCGGCAATCAATTGATCTCTTTTTGTAATACAATGCATCATCTCGATCGCCCATTTTCTAGCCATGTTTTGTGAATCAATTTTCTTCTGCCTATTTGCATCTGCACCTTTCTGTCTACCAAGTAAACCTCCCCTCAATCTCCTTTCCTCCAAATTTCTTTTCTGAAGTGAGGTAAGATGTATT
>CAYTZE010000043.1:0-5155 GCA_964442415.1 uncultured Candidatus Saccharibacteria bacterium | reverse complement strand
AAAAGCAGGCGAAAGTGGCGTGTATAACATGCCAAGCAAAGTTCAATTTATGAGTCAAAATATGATGCTCGTGAGCTATGACGATGGATTGACTGATCATATCTCAGTTGTTGCAGCTAATGGAGATTTGTTTTTTGAAGTTATGAATGTGGGTGTAATGAGCACCATGAGTGGTGACAAATGGAAATCTATACTAAAGATATATGGAAATCCTTACTATTCAATCGTTAATTTTACTACTGGAATCTCAAGGGATGGTAAATATATTGATTATAAGACTCTTACGAAAGTGCCAGAAAATGTTTTTGTACAGTAGTTGTTAGGCATCTATATTCCTACTCTAAAAGCTCTCATATTCCACCCCAAAAGAACTCCTCCGTACATATTGATTTTGCACATAGCAGGCATATAATGTGTGCATGATGGTGACTAAACATGTAAAATTAAAAAAGGAAGACAGTATCATTGCAGGTTTTAAGGTCGGAGAAATTTCTGAGATAGGTAGCAGGATATATTCAAAAATAAAAGGCAAATATGATCCCAAAGAATATGGAAAATATTTGGCTATAGATATCGAGACTGGAGTAGAATATCTAGGTGATGATGGTATATCCGCTCTCAAGTTGGCACGAGAAAATAATCCCGGTCATCATTTCTTTCTTCAGAAGATTGGGTTTGATACGGCCGTATCTTTCGCTCGATTTTACAAGTTAATTTAAGAACAGGATGATTACCGGAACATTTGTAGGCGATACGCCATTTATACGAGTTACTGTCCAAGGGAAAGATAATTCCCAGTCTCCCTATTTTATTTTGGATACTGGATTCACTGGTGACTTGCAGATCACTCCACAGATCGCGAGTGATTTGGAGCTGAAGTTTGACTCAGAAATCTCAGCTCGCATAGCCGATGGTTCAATAATTGATGTGCCTGTTACATACGCAAATGCAGAGATGGAAGGTATGGTAAATGGGGTTGAAATATTCGTCTCACATAGTATGCTTTTGGCAGGGATTAGTTTTCTGAGGAAATTCGGGTATACTGCTACTATAGATTGCGTCCGCGAAACGGTCAGACTTCAAAGCAAACCGATTACCAATAATTAACCTCCAACCCCCATGCTCATAGGCAAAGCCGCTCCCGAAGATACCAGTCTCCATCCCATCAAGTACAAGTGGGCGTACGATCTGTACAACCAAGCCGTGCGTAACACCTGGTTCCCGCACGAGATCACCTTGAAGGAAGACCTCGATGACTGGAAGCGCATGACCGAGGACGAGCGACATGCTGTCGAGTTCTTGATGTCATTCTTCAATCCGGCAGAACTCATCGTGAACCGATCGCTCGCGCTCGGCGTGTATCCATACCTCAAGTCTCCTGAGTGTCACCTCTATCTTGCCAAGCAAATGTGGGAAGAGGCCAATCACTGTGTAGCCTTCGAGTACGTGCTCGAGACATTCCCGTTCGATCGTGAGAAGGTTTTCCAGCATCACCTCCAGGTTCCTTCGATGAAGGCCAAAGAAGACTACATCAACAAGTACATGCGTCGCATGACTGAGGTTACACTCGATGTTGAGACTCCAGAAGGCAAGAAGGACTTTCTCCGTAACCTTGTGGCGACCAATATCGTCATGGAAGGTGTCTGGTTCTACTCGGGCTTCATGGTCGTGCTTTCATTCCGCCAGAGGAAGCAGCTCCGCAACTTCGGTTCGATGATCAACTGGGTCTTGCGTGACGAGTCACTCCACCTAAAGTTCGGCATCAACCTCATCCACAATATTCTCGAAGAGAATCCAGAGCTCCTAACTCCAGATTTTGCTGACGATATCCGTAATATTATCATCGAAGGAGTAGATAGGGAGGTGGACTACAACAAAGATCTTTTCCCCAAGGGTATTCTCGGACTCAATGCCGACTATGTGAACCAGTACGTCAAGTACGTTGCCGACCGTCGCCTCGAGGAGCTCGGTTTCCCAAAGTATTACAATGCCACCAATCCCGCAAAGTGGATGTCTGCCGCTACTGATGTCTATGAGTTGGTGAACTTCTTCGAAGCGCAAAATACGAGTTATGAAGTTGATAGTCATGCTCATGGTAAGACCAAGAAAGAGGAGGTGAAGGATGGGGAGTAGGGGATTATAGGGATAGTATTTTCCAATAATGAAAAAAGCCGCTTTCAAAAAAGAAAGCGGCTTTGTGTGTAAAGCTTTGCGCCATGTTCGGTAATAATCTTTTGTCCGCGGGCTCCACCATAGTCCAAAATTCGCAGGTGTCCATTGTTATCGACTGCAAAGTTTGCTTCCTCAGATAGCGTGTGTCCATCTTTGTATGCATCTTTACCGACTACATTCAGAACAAACATCCATACGCCATTATTCAACTTTTCTTCAGGTTGCCGAGGTGCCAGTGGTTGGATGTTGATCAAACCGAAGAGTGAAAAGAATGTTGGCCACAGAAACTGGTTGCGAGTTTTTTTGTAGAATCTATATTCTCGGAGGTTGGCATATATTCCACGAAATTGCCCTCTAAATGACCAACCTACTTCATCAGACATTTTTAGGTCTTTGATGAAGATCTTGGAATTATTGTTTTCTACAGCTAGTTCGGCACTTCGGACAATGGATCTTAGTGCTTGCAAGGGATTAATCTGAGCAATCTTGAGTGCAATACCTGCACAGGGAATGGCTATGACAAACCTTGTCGTCCCATTATGGAATGATATTTTTTTAAGGTTCATACTAAATTCTAAGCTACTCCAATTTGCGATACTTGTCAACCACTCCAAAACATGATATACTTGTGCCAGTCGTACCACACAATCGCTCTATAGAGCTTCGGTTCTAGAGAGAGGAAAGTCCGAACACCGGCTTTGTGGGCAAGCAATTGTTCCCAGAAGGCAGCATGGTAGCGGGTAACGCCCGTCAAGGTAATACCTAGAGGTGCGAACAGTGACGCTCGAGCCGAAAGGCAGAAGCTCCGTGCGACGCAAGTCATGCGGATGAACCTCATGGCAACATGAGGGTGCAACGGCAAAATCCTTACCTCGGTGCAAGGCCGCGCTCTATGAATGCAAATTTGTAGGGAGAGCCGCTTGAGGTGTCTGGCAACAGATATCCCAGATATATGATTGTATAAACAGAATTCGGCTTATGGTACGGCGACTTGAGGATGCCCCCGCAAAACGGGGGCATTTTCGCATATGCTTTGTAATATAATTACGAACTTGTCCACAGCTCTATCCACAAGGTATCCACTTGTTTGATATTTAGTTGACTATTGCTACAATAAGAGTCTATAAAAATTAACTAGCATTATATTATGAATCCAGACAATCTAACCTATTCTTCAGATAATAATTCAGTACCGGTACAACCAGGGGCTGGATCACGTCTCGAATCTGTAGCCTTTTATATACTTCTCGCCACAACTATCATTGCACCGCTCATATTCTTGCCTACCGCATACTTGGCTCTTGATGCACTGAAGACTATAGTGATCGCTTGTGGATCGATCATTTCAGCAATTCTCTACGGTATTATCGCCTACAAAGAAAAGAAGATAACACTACCATCACGAGGCATATTTTGGACTAGCATTTTGGTCATCGTCTCCTTCGTGATATCAGCATACACTAGTGGTCATTTGGGCAAGTCATTCTTCGGTCAGGGTTTTGAGCTCAATAACGCCAGCTTCATTATAGTCTTGTTTGTAGCTGCATTGGCAATATTCACTACCATACAACGCAAAGCTGAGAGAGCAACTCTCATATATATTGGAATGGTAACCTCATTCATAATCCTATTTATTGTGCATGCATTCCGATTCATATTCGGAGTAGGATTTTTGTCATTTGGTATACTAAGCTCCCTCACTTCTTCTGTAATTGGTTCCTGGAATGATATGGCCACCTACGCAATAGTAGTCGCACTTGTGTCACTTTCTGCCATCATATTCCTGCCTTTGTCACGTCGTATAAAGATCGTGTATTGGGTTATATTAGCTCTATCAGTACTGACTGCATTCATTGTGAATAACACTTATGTTTGGTTCGCTGCAACCCTCGGATTCGTCGCACTCACTGCAGTTGCCACATCACTCCGCGCAAAGCCTGCTGGAAGTATGTTCATATCCAACATGAAGAGACTAGCACTTTTACCTCTTGTTGGTGTTTTACTTTCAGGTCTCATGGTATGGAAAGGCACTGCGATTGCAGGACCTACTATCGAAAGGATCCATGCGCAATACAATACTTTGACTTTGCCTTGGCAACTATCGCTCGATGTTGCTACTGATTCCATCAAAGATCGTCCATTTTTCGGTGTTGGCCCAAATCAGTTCGGCAAAGCATACATTGCTTACAAACCAACAGTAGTCAATACTACAGATGCTTGGAGTGCAGAGTTTAGTTATGCTTTTAGTCTTTTCGCAACATTTATAGCTACTCAAGGAATATTCGGTATGATTGCTTGGATACTATTCTTGGTATTCGCTTGCACATCTATCACAAGAGCTCTACTACGTCTACCTAGTGCTCCACATGCGCGATTTACTATCATAGCTTCATCTATAGTTGCACTAGTCTTGTGGATCATGATGACTATCACAGTTCCGGCTCACTCGATACTACTGTTCGCCTTCATTGCACTAGCACTAGCTATAGGTTCTTCGACCAAATATGGCATCTCTGATCCATATATCATCTCACCTAGCTCAGGTACAGGTAGGTCAAAGGTGGTCAGTATCATACTTCCAGCACTTGTTGTTGTAGGAGCATTGTGGATGGTTGTATATATCAAGAATGTGTCATCACTTGCTTATTTTGGTTCAGGCATAAAGTCATTGAGCGGTGGAGATCCTGTAGCAGCAGATATTGCATTTGGTAAAGCACAGTACTTGAATACTTCTGACGTATACCTTCGTGCACGTGCCGAAGCTGGTATCGCATATGCCAACAATCTCATCAAGACTGCAGACAAGAATGCCCCAGCATCAACCACAGAAGCACTGATCGCCAAAGTCACAGATACCGTCAATTCTTCTGTGAAGTATTCTCAAGCAGCTATCGCTATAGATCCACAGGAATACTACAACTATGTTTCTGAGGCACGTGTTTCCGAGGCGGCCATGACTCTACGTATGGAGAAGGCATATGAG
>CAYTZE010000042.1:0-5224 GCA_964442415.1 uncultured Candidatus Saccharibacteria bacterium | reverse complement strand
TGTACCCGAAAGGGATCAGGCCGGTCGGCCGGATGCTACCAATGGACTTTTGACCCTAAACATCAGCTTGCTATTCCTTAAAAGGGTGAGTAATATGATGGACGACATGACCGCGAGGATATGTCTCCCTAGCTAGGGAATGGCAGTACGCTCTATGAGCAGAAGGCCGCCAAAAGTCCCACTTTGAGTAGCATCGAGTGGGCTTTTTGGTTGCCTAATATGTTATTCAAAGATGCAATAAACGAATTCAGCGGCTGGCGACAAATCAAAGTGACCGGACACACGGTCAAGCGCTATGACAAGGTGCTTAGAATTTTCTGTCTCTACCTCCGCAATCCGGACATAGAAAACATCACGATAAACAACGTGATGGACTATTTGAATTTGATGACCGAGCTGGGGTGGAAAAGAAACGGCATTCGCATCGTAACACTTGCACTCAAGAAATTCTTCGAGTTCTACAATCTGCAAAAATATAACGTACTAAATGAAGCGCTCATACCTACGCCAAGAAAGGAATACAACATACCGCGCATTGCCACCGAGCAAGGATTCAAGAAACTCATCGATTCAATACCGAAGGACAATAATCCCCATCATATCAGGAATAGGGCGGTTATGTCGTTGCTATGGGATACCGGTGCCAGAAACGGTGAAATTGTTTCTCTGAACGTGAGCGATCTCGATCTGGACAACCGCAAAGCTCTTATCCGTACGGAGAAATCACGCGGTCGCCGGCCTATTCGGGAAATATTCTGGACACCGAATACGAACACGCTTCTCAAGAAGTGGGTGAACAAACGTAAACATCTATTCAAACTCTTCAGTTTTGAGGATCTTGATGCGCTGTTTGTCACCGTATCGAAATGCGGCCAAAATGATGTGCGCGGAAAAAGAATGACGGTATTCAATGTCGCAGAAATGCTTCGTACGAACTCAAACAGAGCCGGCATACCGACAATGAATGCACACTCCATGCGTCATTTCATGGGTCGAGACATCGTAAACAAAGGTGGCTCAAATTCGGATGTTTCAAATATTCTCGGCCATTCGAGCCTGGAGAGTTCCATGATTTACACTATGATGACAGGTCCCGACTTGCAGAGACGATATGACGCATTCAGAAATGTTCCGCGAAATCAGAGAGCGAAGAAATATAAGATACCAAGAACAAGGGCTATTCATTGTTAACGACCGTCTGTTATAATGAACAGGTGAAAAATAAGGCTGCACAACAGCTCGGCCGAAAAGGCGGATCGACGACGGTCCGCAAATACGGAAAGAAGCACTTCAGCCGGATGGGAAGGCTGAGTGGTAAAAAGAGGCGAAATAAGGCCATTAAACAGGCCGTGTTTTGATGCTTGCTATTAAACAAGCGTTTGTTTATGATGTTTGTAACGGACATTGACAAGCAGTTTTGAATCCTCGCTCGCCTTCCAAGGCCACAATTTCTTGCGATTTTGGAAGACGGGCGATCGGAGATTTAAAGATCGAATTCATGCTACAATCTTGGCAAATGACAAAAAACAGGAGAAAAGTGCCCGCATGGTATAGCAACGAGATGGGGTATACGCATACGTTGGTGAGTCATGTGATCAGGGCTGGGAGGTTGGTATAAAAACATGAAATCTCACATCACAAAATACGCTATTATAAATTCAGTTTCCACTGGAGCTTATGTGGTGCTTGTCGGACTTTTCTTCAATATGGGGCATGCACTATTCGGTAACAAGCCAGATACATTCATGGCGCCGATATTCATGCTCATGCTACTCGTCTTCTCAGCGGCGCTATGTGGTTCATTGGTCTTCGGTAGACCTATATTATGGTATCTCGATGGCAAAAAGAAGGAGGCTGTGGAGTTATTCATCGCTACGATCGGAATGATATTCATCCTTGCTATAGTTGCATTTATTGGATTATTTTTGATGTAGAGTTGATTTGGATGTTGTACATGTGACATGTGCTCGTGACACATTATTGCCAAAATAAAAAGGCCCCCGGAAAACCGAGGGCTTGTGACTAAATAACTGAGTGAGGAACTAACGGAAACAGAGTATGCTACTAGAGCCCGAGAAGCGGCAGGACAACTTGCGGCTCCGTTATGAACTGATCATGAACGGCAGTGGGACTGTCGATCACAATAAGTTTGCTGAAGGTCGCATCACCAGTCAGGTAATAGTAAACATCAGCTACCGACCCACCGAAGATGTCCTGTGTACCGACGAGCACTCTTACACCCATGTGCTTTGCTGGAGCGAATATCCCAGCTGGCACAGAGGGACGAAGGTCTGAGGTACCGACTGTCTGCAATCCGGCGGCGTAGGATTCTTTGGCGATCAACTCTTGATTGCGGATCTGTTGGGGAGTTGGTGCGTTGGGGACGACATTGCCGAGGGTGTCACTGAAGAACAGTCCGAGGAATGTCATCGGATCAACAGTCACGAATACGCCACGATTGTCGTTGGTACGAGAGTAGGCGTCGAGGAGTCCAATACCAGCACCAGAGTCTAAGAATGCATCTGGTACTTCGGCTGGTCCTGATGGTGAAAGTAGGGCGATATTGGTCACGCCGTACTTTGTGTACAATGTAGATCCACAGGATTCGAGTTTCTTTTCTGTGAGCTGTACCACTAGGCCACCCATGCTATGTGCGACGATCTCCGAAGGTGTCATGCACCGATCCTTGTATTCGTCGAGCATTTCCACAACGACAGACGCGTAATCCTCAAGGTTCATCTGACCATAATCGAGGTCAGCAGGCCCTTTTGGGAGACCACTTTCACCTCGACCAGGCAAGTTGAGGAGGATCATCCGTCGTACCTTGGCATTTGCTGCTGGATCCGAGTCGAGACTGGCTGCCAGGCCTTCGAAGGCACTTGCGGTATGTGCCAAGCCGTGGATGCAGAGCACAGTTTTTCCATTCGCTGGAGCGTCAGGATTGGTGATGATCAAGGATTCGATGGCCAGATGGACGCCGGGGCGAACATTGACATTCTTGGTGATAACACTGCGTTGGTGGGGGATGGCGTGGACAGTGTTAATGAATAGGACTGAGATGACAACTGACAGGAGTTTTCGTTTCATTTCTATTTCTTTCGTATTTTGTTTTGTTTGTGCAGAATCGTTGTGATTCTCTGAAAATTAACCTAACATACTTATTCACTTTTGTAAAGTTTAGTTGCTGTGTAGTCTTGCCTGCGTAGTAACTACGCAATAAGTAAAATAAAGGCTATACTTGTACTATGATCAAACAAACAATCATTCTTGCATCCGATCATGCTGGATTTGCCCACAAAGAGGCCGTCAAGACATTCTTGCAGAGCAAAAACTACACTGTACTCGATGTTGGAGCACACACACTTGTAGAAGGTGACGACTATCCGACATATATGGCTGCCGCCGCTCTCAAGGTAGCAGAGGACATTACAGGGAATACCAAAGCTATTATTTTCGGTGGATCAGGACAGGGTGAGGCGATAGTAGCAAATAGATTCCCCGGAGTGCGTGCCGTAGTCTGGTATGGAGGTGGTCAGGATATTCTTAGGAAGTCTAGAGAACACAATGACGCCAATATACTCTCGATCGGTGCGCGATATATGGCAGAGGATGTAGCTTGTGATTCTGTTCAAGTTTGGCTAGAGACTGAGTTTAGTGGAGATGAACGACACAAAAGAAGGATTGAGCAGATAGATACTATTGAGTAGGTTTGGTTTAGGGATTAATGGTTAGTCCATAAACACAAAATCCGCCAGAGCGGATGTTTGTGAGTTGCGCGCAGTACACTTTCCATCAATGATTATAGTATATACCCAATACTGTAATTGTCAAATTATTGTGGACCGGACGGGAGTCGAACCCGCGCACGACTTTTTGATGGAAAGTGTGGGATACCGATCCACCGGCCCACGGGAGGATGTGATCCTCCACACAGTAACCATATCAAGGCGACCTGAAGAAAATATGAAGAAAAGCCAAAGCTTACGGCACATGTACTACCAGCGGAGCTGTGTTAGAATCAACATATGAAAAAAGAAATCATCCCTGCGGTACTGCCTATGGATTTTGCTGAATTGGAGGACAAGATCAACTTGGTCAAAGATTTTGTGAAGACTGTTCAGATAGATGTCTGTGACGGTCAATTCACACCTGATGCGACTTGGCCGTATAGAAAAGAAGACGTAACCTTCGCGAGGATTCTCAAAGAAGAGGAGGGTTTGCCTGGTTGGGAAAAGGTCAATTTTGAAATAGATCTCATGGTCAACAACCCAGAGGAAGTAGTTGATGATTGGGTGCAAGCAGGGGCGACGAGGATTATTTTGCATGCAGAGGCAAAAGGGGATTTGAATTCAGCTATTGAAAAATTGGCAGATAGAATGGAGATTGCTTTGGCACTAAATATAGTGACACCAATTTCAGTCATCGATACATTTGCGCAAAAAATACAGGGAGTTCAACTCATGGGTATAGATGAGATCGGATTCCAAGGACAGGCATTTGATGGGAAGGTTATTGATCGGGTAAAAGAAGTGCATGGCAAATATCCAGAATTGCCTATCTCAATAGATGGTGGAGTCTCGCTCGAAAATGCAAAACTATTGTTCGATGCTGGCGCTACTCGTCTCGTGGTAGGATCAGGGATTTTCAGCGCTGACAATTATCTCGAGGCACTCCAGAAATTTAAGGCTATAAGGTAGTAGCGCATGTCTGACCTGCGCAACCCGGCTAGCATATATTGACGTAAGTATATTTCTCATGTATAGTTGGGATAGTATGAGCTCACGAAAATTCAAGAATAGCGCACCACCAAGTAAGCCACTTCAGCCACCAGATTATCTTTTTCCTGGTCATCCGCTGGGGTGCAGATGCACTCATTGCATCATAGATCGTCAGGATCTGACTGATGTAGTAAGTAGATCACTGAATAAACCGCTGTCACACTACAGCATGAAACCCAAGCGCAAGTATCGTAGCAAACCCCGAGGCTATCTCTAAGGCCTCGGGCCTTTTTGTCTTGACTGATTTGGAACTTTGGCTGAGAGACTGTGGTATAATAATCAACAAATGGCACTCACAGATGAAAAAGTCGTCCTGCTCGAAAAAAAGGCGAAAGATATCCGTCGTTCGATAATCGAGATGCTCATAGAAGCCAAGTCAGGTCACACAGCTGGTCCGCTCGATATGGCTGACATATTCACCTATCTATATTTCCATGCACTGAAAC
>CAYTZE010000041.1:0-5304 GCA_964442415.1 uncultured Candidatus Saccharibacteria bacterium | reverse complement strand
TGTGCGGTATTTGCCTAGCAGGAGCGCCGCCGTCTGGTAGCGGACCTCGGGCTTGTCCGCCTTGAGGTTCTTCGCAGCGTCGGCGAGCAGGGCCATGCCGGCCTTGATCGTTTCGACTTCTTTCTTGGCCGGGGGTTCGGTCAAATCGATCGGCGGACTGAGGATCGGAATGACGAAGAATCCGCCGTCCGGGTACTTCTTCAGGAACAACAGCACAAGCGCTCGCGTCATATTTCTTGAAACACAACCTCCCTATCCGGGTTCATATCGTACAGACATCTTCATGCCATCCTCTATCCGAAGCTCTCATACCATATGATGGTCCCGACGAACGATCCATCGCTGATGCCATCGTCGACATTACAGCGCAGAGAAAAACTGCACTCATCCCCCTCATAGAGAAAACAGGTGGCACTGCTTGGTTCGCCACCAACGATGACATTCTGACCGCTCAAGATCTAGTACAAAAGCACACTGGTCTCGAAGTCTCCACCAATAGCGCACTCTCTATTGTGGGGGCAATGAAGGCGGGCTACCTCGGTACTAAGATGACTGGTTCGGTCGTATGTATGATCTGTGGTGATTAGTAAACACGTGTTAAGAACGTGGATAGGGATAGCAGATTCCTCAGGACACGCCGTATGTCTCTGCTGAGACATCGGCTGGTTCTCCCTCGCCTTCGCTCAGTCCGAAGCGTCCTTCATAATCTCTATCCCTACCCACGTTCACTTACCTCCTCGACCTCCTTCACCTGATCTAAAGTGTCCTCCAGAATCTACTATTCTTACCTGTGTCCACGTCCTCAAATCCCCAACTAAACTAAAGTCCCCTAACTGCCCTCACAAAACTTTCGCCACGCTCTACCTTTGAACCATCTACTCCGCCAGCATCGAATCCCGGACTGAAGATCACACGATCATTCTTGGCTGCATTCTCTGATGCCCAACGTACTGCTTCTTCTATAGATGGGACCGAATGAATTGTGACTCCTGTTAGTTCTTGTAACGATGACCTTTGACGCATAGTTCCACTACCTGGAATACTCACTATGGTGTGTACATACTGTGGTGATTCTGCATAGACAAGTCTATAGTCTAGCCCAGTATCAGAGCCGCCAAAAATGAGTATTGATTTCCGATCAGATGAAAATGCTGATATTGCAGCCAGAGTCGCCTCGGGAGTCGCAGACATCGTATCATTGAAGAACTCTGTACCCCTAACTTTTTTTACTGGCTCCAGTCTGCCACGTAGTCCCTTCCAAACAACCAAAGAATGACGAGCATCTTCATCGGTCACACGAAATAGCTTCGCAGCTTGCAGTGCTAGTGATGCGTTGCTGCGATCATGAACACCCCTACCTTGGAATCCCCAGTCATTCGGAATAGCTGTTGCTTTGGTACGCAACATTTTGGCTTTGGGTGAGAAGTTCACCGCACGTGTAGCGTCTATAACCTCATCAGAAGCTACAATAAAATTGTTGTATGTCTGATAGGTTAGTATCTCGAAAGGTGAAGTAACGAAGGAATTTTTGCTAGGAATACTAGTGAAGACTGCTACATGTGGACTGATGCGCATGGCATATAACTCTGGCATGATCTCACTCACGATTCGCATGAGTACGATATCTCCTGATTTTATCTTCTTCATATGTGATAGTATTCCATCACCAGAATCAGGATCTACAACAAAGAATCCTTGTGTTTCGTACTGTTCGCACACTTTCTCCAATAGTGGTGCGATCATAGATATGACGGTTGATTTGCCACATGATCCCATAATACCAATAAGCGTAACGGGTGGTGCAATCTTGAAGAATAAAGTCTCGGGATATTCTATCGGTACGATCCGCTCAGTCTGTGCCTTTACTGCTTTCAAAAAAGAAGAATCTCTAGGGTATTCATGCGAAAGAATGATCAAATCCATATCTATGAGATCCTCGTCAGGAATCGATCCGCAGACGTAGTTTGCCAATCCGATAGATCGCAGGAACACCAAATGATTCTTCAATCTAGCCTCACTCTTTAGGTCATATACAGAGACCCAGGCACCGGCCTTTATGAGATATTTTACGTCTTCGATCATTTCCCCATGCGCACCTAGCCCAATTATAGCTATGCGTTTGCTCTTGAAATAGTCTCTTGAAGCCATGAGGATAGTCTACACGCCATACCCCAGTAGAACAAGAGTTTTAGATTATTTGGTTCGATTGCAGCTTTCCTGTCAGGATCCTCTTGACTTTGACCATCTCCTGCAGCATAGCTTGAAGTTTGATATCATCATCAGGTCGTTCTACATCCTCAACAAAGAAAAAAGAAAGTTTTTTTATAAAGACACTGTAGAGATCAGTGAAATAAGATTCGATGATCTTGCGTTCCTTGTCAGTATAGACCAGCTCTGTTTTGTCTGAGACGGCATGTGCCCCATCCTTTGATCTACCTCTAGTCCTAGGGCTGTCCATGAACCTCTGTAATTCTCCCGGTCTTTGTATCCCGTCATAAACCAAAGAATCGTGTCGAAGTATACCATCCAAAGATGGTGAGATAAGTTGATAATCACGCATATTATTTGCTGAAATGAAATGATTGAATGATTATGAAAATCTTGTGCGATTATTTGTAATCATTGCAACACCCCCCATCTCATAGTTAGTAGTCCGCACTTACACTGGCAAATGCGTCTTTTGTGATGATGACATGATCGAGCACTCGAATACCCAGGATCTTCCCTGCCTGGACAAGCTGTTTGGTTATCTCGATATCTTGATCGCTTGGAGTAACCTCCCCAGATGGGTGATTGTGAGCCAGTACAACCGCTACAGCATTGGCATCTACACCCAATTTGAATACTTCCCTCGGATGAATAATGTTTGAATTTATGGTGCCTATAGATATAACCTCATCGCGGATGATGCGATTGTGAGTGTTCAGATACAATCCGCGAAGATGCTCCTTTGGCAGATTGCGCATGTCCTGCAAATAGTCATATACATCCTTTGCATTACGTATAGTCGTATAACCAGACTGACTCTTGTCATAATATCGCCTACCAAGCTCACCCACTGCGACTATCTGAAAAGCCTTGCCCAACGGAATACCCATATCTTCGGACAATCGTTTTGGATCACGAGAAGCAAGTAAGCTCTTTTCACCATAATCACGAATGATGCGATTGGACATCTCGACTACATCCTCTTTGGTTGTCCCAGTATTCAAGACTACAGCTAGTAGTTCTTTTACAGAAAGAGCCTCCGGGCCCTGTGCCTGAAGTTTTTCGCGTGGCTTCTCTTCGGAAGGCAGGTCCCGTAGCAGTAATGGATACTCCTGCGGGCTCCCATCGAGAAACAATGCAGTATCTGGGATCACATAATACATACTCTTCTGCATAGATTAAGTATACAAGCAAAGGAACAAAAAGCAAAAAGTAATTGTTCAAGCCTATCCTATATGCTCTATTCCTACACAGTCTCAACCAATATCATATTGGTATCTGCTGAACTACCAAACGGCATACCACCAACAATAACCACCTTATCACCTGTATCCACTAACTTGGTATCCAGTGTAGCTTTACGAACAATGTCCATAATCTCTGCCACAGTCTTGAATGTCGGTGCTATCATTGGATAACATCCATAGGTAAGCATCAGTTTGGCCATGTTGGTCTTGTCATCAGATAGAGCTAGGACTCTTTCGGCAGGCTTGTAGCGCGATATCATGCGTGCGCTTTTACCAGAGCGTGTGAGAGCCACGATCAATTTTGCACCAACATTATGAGCTGCTCGGACTGCTGACTGTGAGACCACATCTGTCACTCCGTGTGACTCTTCATATTCTGCTATCGTATCATGAGTATATATCTCCTTCTCAACACGACAAGCGATCTTGGTCATCATCTGTACAGCCTCGAGTGGATATTCACCGAGCGTAGTCTCTTCTGACAACATTACAGCGTCTGTACCATCGATGATGGCGTTGGCGATATCAGAAACCTCTGCACGTGTAGGTACAGGACTCTTGATCATAGACTCAAGCATCTGTGTAGCTGTGATCACAGGCTTACCGAGTGCATTACACTTCGCAATCATGATCTTCTGTGCCATAGGGACTTCCTCAGCAGGAATCTCTATAGCCAGATCTCCACGAGCGACCATGAGACCATCAGCCACAGCCAGTACTTCATCGAGGACATCTATGGCTTCTGGGGTCTCGATTTTTGCGATGATCTGAGCCTTTGAGCCAGCTTTACTCAAAATATCACGTAGTTCAACAATGTCAGAAGCTCGACGAACAAATGAGAGAGCGATGAAATCAACGTTATTCTTGATGCCAAATTCTAGGTCCTTGCGATCCTTATCAGTGAGTGAACTTATTGAAAGGTTGGCACCGGGTACATTGACACCTTTCTTGCCCTTGAGCTCACCGCCTACTATCACCTTCGTTACTATATCATTACCTTTGACAGCAGTGATCTCGAGACGCTTGCGTCCATCTTGGAGCATGATAGTGCCACCAACTTTGACTTCCTTGGGAAGGAGTGGGTAGTTTACAAAAACTTTATCCTGCGTACCGTCACATTGTTCTGTAGTGAGCGTGAATGTGTCTCCGGCCTTGAGCATGATGCCCTTGTCGTCTTTGAATGTTCCGATACGGATCTTGGGACCTCCCAAATCCTGCAAAATTGCAATAGTCTTACCTGTCTCTTTCATGACAGTTTTTATATTGTCGACGCGATTTTGGTGTTCAGCAAAATCACCATGAGAAAAGTTCAAACGCATCACATTCATGCCTGCTTTGACTAGTTCTGTGAGTTTTTCGACGCTTTCTGTTACTGGTCCTATAGTACAAACAATTTTGGTTTTCTTGCCGAGGTTCATTGGTATGTGCTTACGAGCGGTTATTAATACATTAAAAACGAGTTATTATCGTAGCACAGAAATAGATATTCGGCAAAACAAAATCCCGCTTGTGCGGGATTTGTCATGTTCTTGAGTCTTACATCGCTTGAGGTGAACTCATCGGCTTTGGTGTCGGCGGATACTTGTCTTGATCAATGGTCCTATCAAAGCACGTCCTGCCTACACCATGAATCCAATTGGTATCAGGACCACCTGGGTATGGGTATGACATATCATAAGCAGGATATGCGATACCAGTAGTACCACCGTAATAATTGCCACGCCCTTTGTTGTCAGGTGATGGTTGTGAGAATGTTGCACAAAGCTCAAATGCAAGACCACCAGGAGTACCTTTGACCCCCATAATTCCTTTGACGGAATACTCATAATCAGACTTGGTCTCTGGATCA
>CAYTZE010000040.1:0-5363 GCA_964442415.1 uncultured Candidatus Saccharibacteria bacterium | reverse complement strand
TGAAGAAATAAAAGAGACTGGAGACTTGAGACTAGATACTAGAAAATTCCAATCTCCAATCTCCAATCTCCAGTCTCTAATCTCGACGCAATCGGAGGAGTTGGAGTTACTCAAGAAACTAGGCTTTAAAACCAACCCATACTTCAAGGTTTGTAATGATATTGAGGCTGTTCAGAAATATTATGAGGAATGGACTAGGAAACGCCACGATCTTCCATATGGACTCGATGGCATAGTGATCAAAGTCAATTCTAGTAAGATCCAGGAAGCTCTCGGATATACTGCCAAGTCTCCGCGTTGGGGAGTGGCATACAAATTCCCAGCGGAGCAAGTCACGACTGTACTCGAAGACATAGTATTTCAAGTCGGTAGAACTGGTGTGATCACGCCTGTCGCAGTCATGAAGCCAGTCTTGGTCGCTGGTTCGACTGTCTCACGTGCGACACTCCACAATGAAGATGAGATCAGGCGATTGGATCTACGCATAGGCGACACAGTTGTCTTGCAGAAATCTGGCGATGTCATACCAGATATTATTTCTGTCGTGAAGGAGTTGCGTGGCAAGGGCAAGAATGAACCGAAACCATTCAAGTGGCCGACACACATTCCAGCCTGTGGTGGAGATGGTGCTATAGAGAGAGTTCCAGGTGAGGCTGCATGGAGATGCGTGGCCAAAGATTCATTTGAGCAACAGAAAAGGAAGCTCTACTACTTCACTTCCAAGAAATGTTTCGATATTGATGGATTGGGTCCGAAAATTATCGATCTTCTCTTCGATAGTGGACTTGTCTCTACTTTCGACGATATTTTCACGGTGAAGAAGGGTGATCTCTTGAGCTTGCCACGATTTGCAGAACTTTCGGCAGACAACCTCATTATCGCTATAGAAAAGGCACGCACAGTGACACTGCCACGATTCCTTGCGTCACTTTCTATACCTCAAGTCGGTGAAGAGACGGCTTATGATGTGGCGAAGTATTTTGGGGGACTCATTGGAGGAGGAAAGAAGATTTCTCGGGACACGCCGTCATCGCCTGCTGGCGATGCGTCTGGTTCTCCCTCGCCTTCGCTCAGTCCGAAGCGTCCCTCTAAATCTCTTTCCTCTTCCAATGAGTCCGCATTGCAATTGATCGCTAGTGCAAAGAAAGAGGAGTTCAGTTCAATATATGGAGTTGGTGAAGTGGTGGCACAGTCATTGGCGAGCTGGTTCAAGGATGCTAGTAATAAGAGATTGGTTGCGAGACTCTTGAAGCAGGTGACTATTATTGCTGAAGAAGTCAGTGCAAATAGGAAGCTTGAAGGTAAATCCTTTGTCTTTACTGGGACGATGCCTACATTGGACCGTGATACTGCACAAGATATGGTTCGCAAAAATGGTGGAGATGTCTCGAGTTCTGTATCGAAGAAGACGGCATATGTGGTTGCGGGCGAGGAAGCAGGCTCAAAGCTGGAAAAAGCTCAGGAACTCGGGGTGAAAGTCTTGAATGAAGAGGAGTTTCTGAAATTGCTTAAGTAATAGACGTTACTACTTTAGGTGTTTTTTATAAAAAATGCCCTGTCGTTATTTTAGATGCGTAGTCAATTACGCTGACCTTTTAATTTATTCATATTTTTAGTATGCTAGACTCATCATATGATCACTATCACAGAACTCGAAAAATTGGCGACATTGGCGCGCATCAAACTCACGGATGAGGACAAGAAGTCACTTGTGACTGAGTTTGATTCCATCCTTTCGTATGTAGACCAACTAAAGAAAGTTGAGGTTTCTCTGGATGCAGAGGGTCGCGTCGGTGCAGTCAAAAATGTGATGAGGCCAGATGTTGTCGAGAATACGTCAGCAGTGGATCGCGAGGCATTATTGAATGAAGCACCTGATAGAGAAGGTGACTTTATAGCGGTCAAGAAGATCATTGCGCAAGAATAACAAGGAGATACTAATATACTAATTATGCGAATAGATACGAATAATTGCAGCAACATGGATTTGTACAATTTGTATATTTGTATGTAATTGAAATGAAAATTAATTTAAAAGATTTAACTATTACAAAAGCACACGATTCCTTGAAAAGAGGGGAATTTACTGCGGTTGAACTCACGCAAATTTATCTGGATCAAATAAAGACCGTAAATAAGGATATTAACGCATATCTAGAGGTATTTTCTGATGTTCTAGACCAGGCCAAGGAAGCAGATAAGAAGATTCAAGATGCACGAAGCAAGAATCAGGAATTTCCAATTCTCCTAGGTATACCGTGTGCAATTAAGGATAATATTCTGATCAAGGGTAGGGTCGCTAGTGCATCATCGAAAATGCTTGAAAATTATCATGCGACATACGATGCAACTGTTATTGCGAAGTTAAAATCTGAGGGGGCCATTTTCATAGGTCGTACGAATATGGATGAGTTTGCTATGGGTGGTTCCACGGAAAATTCTGCTTTTAGTGTTACCAAAAATCCGCATGATCTGAATCGTGTCGCAGGTGGTTCATCGGGTGGCTCGGCTGCCGCTGTAGCTATGAATGGAGCACTATTTGCACTCGGAACTGATACGGGCGGCTCTATCCGTCAGCCAGCCAGCTTTTGTGGGGTAGTGGGACTCAAGCCAACATATGGAGGAGTTTCGAGATATGGTGCCATCGCAATGGGTTCATCACTGGATCAGATAGGTCCTATAACAAAGACTGTTGAAGATGCGGAGATTGTTTTCGATGTTATACGTGGAAAAGATGCAAAAGATAGTACAACTATCGATGACACGACCTATCCCGCAAAACGTAAAGTAGGGAAGGTCATCGGTGTACCAAGACATTTCTTGAAGGGTGATGGTATCGATCCAGCAGTCCTGACAGCTTTTGAAAATTCGCTGGATACATTCAAGCAAAAAGGCTATGAAATAAGAGATATTAGCTTGCCGAATATCAGTTACTCACTCTTGGTCTACTACATACTTATGCCAGCAGAGGTATCTTCAAACATGGCTAGATTTGATGGAGTGAAGTATGGCTTGCATGTCAGTGGCAAGGATGGTATCGATGATTATTTCGAAACACGTAGGGCTGGACTCGGTCGTGAAGTTATCCGTAGGATCCTTCTAGGTACTTATATTTTGTCATCTGGATACTATGATGCCTACTACAATCGCGCCAATGCTATACGTGCCATGATCACCGAGGATTTCAAGAAAGCACTTGCAGAAGTTGATTTGATAGCTACACCGACAGCTCCGTCGCCTGCATTCAAGATAGGGGAGAAAACCGCTGATCCTGTGGCTATGTATCTCGAGGATATTTTCACTGTGACTGCCAATATTACAGGTATGCCCGCGATCTCTATCCCTTGTGGCACGAAGGATGTTGAAGGCAATGAATTGCCTATCGGATTGCAACTGACTGCTGGACACGGGTGCGAAGCGACACTTTTAGAAGCAGGTAAGGTATTTACAGCCTAGCCCGCGAAGAGGGCATGTGCATGTTTTTCCTCTGTTGCAGGTGACCTTGTGGTGTGCGGATAAAGTGGTAGCCATGTGCAACAAAGAAAAAATGCACATGCCCTCTTTGCGGGCGCCTGCTATAATATAGTCATGCTCCCAACTATAGATCCTGTCCCAACTGTGAATGTCGGACCTCCCGATATCGACCTACTCTCATTTTTCGGGAAAATTTTCGATGCACTCGTCCACTGGTATCCATCTATATTCAATGGATCCAAAAGTGTGTTGGGCATCTTCATAGGGATATCATTTCCTATATCTCTTTTATTCCTGATAATGATCATTTACTGTGTTGAGCAGTTGAAACGTATCCGCAAGAAAGAGGAACAGATATATGACACCAAGACGGAGAATGCCTTCCAAGAAGTACCCGCTGGAGATCCAGCACTGTCTCATCGTTGGGAGAATGTTACTGCTCATATCGGCTCCTCGAATGAGAATGACTGGAAGCAAGCTATCATCGAGGCTGACATGATACTGGATGATATCTTGACGAGTATGGGTTATCGGGGAGAGAGTATTGGCGAGAAATTGAAGCGTGTCGCAACAGGCGATATGCAGTCACTAAATGAGGCTTGGGAGGCACACAAGGTCCGCAATCAGATCGCTCACGAACCCGGATTTACCCTGACGCACCACGATGCAAAGCATACGATCAATATGTACCGCAAGGTCTTCGAGGAGTTTTACTATATCTAAAAAGTGTTGCGGGGGTCAGACGGGATTGGAATCAGGTTTTGGTAAGTATGCGAGAGTTGAGTCAATTAATTCATATATAAAATAAAAACCGCCCGATGCTTGTGACACCAGGCGGGCGAAAGATTTTTTTACTTGAGTGAAAGATCGGCAAACGGAGTGTTCAGTCCGACAGGGTCAGGTTCTGATGCGTCCACACGCCGTTCGACAATAGGTTTTGGGGCCGGTTTGGGGATTAAATGCGAGTATTTAAGCACGGGATCCAAATTTTGCTCCAGTGCTTTTCCCTTGTATTCTTCCCAAAGTTCCGGATCATATACATTGGCGATCTCAAAGACTTGGTAGTCAATGGAGTCACCACCATGCCGGAGTCGAGTTTTTAGGAAATAATCAAGGTCCCGAACGAGGAGTAACATTGCCATGTTAATGAGGCGGTTGTAACCAGGGCCTTCACTGATGTGTCGTGAAATGTTCAACCGTCGACGGTCATCATCAGAGAATTTTGTTTTTCCAGCTAACAGGAATTCAGTAAACAACTTTTCCTGTTCTGTGCAGCGTGTCCACTGGTAAAAATGGGGCTTTTTAGAATTGATTGCTGATCCCACAATCCAGTTACCACGAGATGGGGGAGTTAGGGCGCGTTGCTTAGTGTGAATACCGAGATCGGTATAATCCTCGCGGTGATAATTGTGCCCCTTTGAGTCGAAGTGGATATCGCCAGTTTTTGACTTGGCGAAGCCAAAGAAGAAATGGTATGACCGATCGGTCTTCTCCCATTCATTTGGACTAATTTCCGACCGACGTTTCTCGAACCCGGGTTCGTCATTCCAGGTCGTGATACCTTTATAGACGAAACTCATCAGGTTCTCGTCTTTTGCCACTGTGTTTGTGACAAGTGCGAACGTAAGTCCGCTGAGGCGTCTTTTTAAAGCCTCGAATGCTTCATTTAACATGCTTTTCCTTTCGTTTCCAATGTGCTTTCCAGTCTTGAATTCCTGCACACGCAGGCTCTTGACTGGTACTTTTATATCATACCATAGTGTAACACTAAAGTCAAATATACAAAATATCCACTAACAAAGGGATGTTTTTGTTCTAACTGTCTAGGAAACTATACTTGTTGCGGGGGTCGGAATTGCACCGACAATTTTCAGGTTATGAGCCTGACG
>CAYTZE010000039.1:0-5485 GCA_964442415.1 uncultured Candidatus Saccharibacteria bacterium | reverse complement strand
AACTAAAACAGAAACCAATGGAGAGAACATAATGCTGACTGCAATCCAACAAACAAGCACAAAATCAACACACACAACAGTACCTCAGGCTATTTTCCCAAAAAAGCCATGGCGAGGGCCCTATAGCATGCTCATGCACATGAGCAGGAATAGTGGCCTAACCAAGTCAACCATTCGATCAGCAGCACAGGAGATCGGCTCCGGAGTCTCAGCTGATCAGTGTGAGTTGCTACTGGTCCATCGCCCATGAGGCAACAGAAGATCAAGCTACCGGCTCTAGAAATGGGGCCGGTTTTTTATTGACTTGGCACCTATTTTCGTAGTATTGTATCCATATGCCTCCATTGAACAAACTTACCACCAAAGCCCGTGAAGCTCTGAAAAGAGCTCACGAACTCGCTATAGAGCGAGGGCAAAATCACGTCAATCCAGTACACCTACTTTGCGCACTTATTCTGCAAGATGAGAGTGCGGTTATTTCCATTCTCGACAAGATGGAGATAGATACTCCTATGTTGACTGATATTGTTCTCGAGCATATAGAGTCACCAGAGGGATCCAATGTCCTATCACCTTCATATCAGATCTACATCACTCCTGATCTAGCTCAGATTTTGGACAATTCCATGAAAGTCATAGCTACTATGAAGGAGGAGTTTGTCTCGACAGAACATCTTTTCCTGTCCATATTTGATGTGCCATGTATCGCACGTGATGTACTGGCGCGCTTCAAGATCGAGAAGGATGCTGTCCTCAAGATCATGGATGAGATCAAGAAGAATCCTGTGAACAAAGACACTGAGCCCAAGAAATTCCGCACTCTCTACAAATACGCTCGCTCACTCACCAAGCTCGCTCGTGAGAACAAGCTCGATCCAGTCATCGGTCGCGATAGCGAGATCATGCGTATCATACAGATACTCTCACGTCGAACCAAGAACAATCCTATCCTGATCGGCGAGGCTGGTGTTGGTAAAACTGCGATAGTCGAGGGTCTCGCACTACGCATGGCTCAGGGTGACATACCAGAATCCTTGAAAGACAAAGAGCTCATCTCGCTTGATCTCGGATCACTTATCGCAGGTACCAAGTACCGCGGTGAGTTCGAAGAGCGTCTCAAGAATATCCTGAAAGAAGTAGAGAAGTCTGATGGCAAGATCATCCTTTTTATAGATGAGATACATACTCTCGTAGGCGCTGGTGCGTCCGAAGGTTCGATGGATGCCTCCAATATGTTGAAGCCAGCGCTCGCTCGTGGTGAGCTACGCGCCATCGGTGCCACAACTATCAAAGAATATCAGAAATATATCGAGAAGGACCCAGCACTCACTCGTCGTTTCCAGCCAGTCTTTGTCAATGAGCCATCACACGAAGATGCCATAGCGATTCTTCGTGGCCTCAAGGAAAAGTATGAGCTTTATCACGGTGTTCGTATCACCGATGATTCTATTGTTGCTGCAGTGACTCTGGCTAGCAGATACATTACAGATAGATTTTTGCCCGACAAAGTAGTCGATCTTATCGATGAAGCATCTTCTAGTCTACGTATCTCGCTAGAGAACATGCCTCTAGAGTTAGAGGAGACTCGTCGCAGGATCATGCGTCTCGAGATCGAGAGAGAGGCGCTCAAGAAGGAGAAAAATAAAGACGCAAAGGCACGCACAGACAAAATTGAGAAGGAGATAGCTGATCTAAAGGAGGGAACATCTGAGCTCGAGCTCAAGTGGACCAATGAAAAGAATACGATTTCTGATATAAAAAAGTTCAAGAAAGATCTCGAGCAATATCGTATTGAGGCAGAGATGGCCGAAGCTCGTGCTGATCTGTCCAAGGCTGCCGAGATCCGATACGGTACTATTCCTGCACTTGAGAAGGATCTTGATCAGCGCAATCGTCGTCTAAAGAAGCTCCAGTCTTCACGACGTATACTGAAAGAAGAGATCACAGCTGAGGATATCGCAGCAGTCGTTTCTCGTTGGACTGGGATACCAGTCTCACGCATGCTCGAGTCCGAAGCAGCCAAGCTTACACGTATGGAAGACGACCTTAAAAAGCGCATTATCGGCCAGGATAAGGCAGTTAGTACCATTTCTGATACTATTCGTCGTTCTCGTGCTGGTATAGCGGATCCGAATAGACCTATCGGCTCGTTTATGTTCCTTGGTCCTACTGGTGTGGGCAAGACCGAGCTCACCAAAGCTCTGGCAGAATTCCTCTTCAATGATGACAAGGCTCTGGTACGAGTAGATATGTCGGAGTTTATGGAAAAGCACAGCGTTTCCAAGCTCCTCGGTGCACCTCCTGGCTATGTTGGTCACGATGATTCTGGAGGACTTACGGAGACTATACGCCATAGACCTTATGCTGTGATCCTATTCGATGAGATAGAGAAGGCACATCCAGAGGTTTTCAACGTACTTCTCCAGGTTCTAGACAACGGTCGTCTCACTGACTCCAAGGGTCGCATAGTCAACTTCCGCAATACAGTGATAATCATGACATCGAATATCGGTGCACAGCATATCGAACGCATGGAGAAGCTCGGATTCGCTCGTGACAATGACAATCGCGACAAGGTGAACTATGCCGAAGCCAAGGACAAGATCATGTCATCTCTCAAAGATTATTTCCGTCCAGAGTTCTTGAATCGTGTTGACGACACTATCGTCTTTGACATCCTTTCGCCAGAAGCTATCGGTGAGATTGTGAAGATCCAGGTGAGAGAGGTGGTCAAACGTCTCGCTGACAAGCAGATCGAGCTATCATTCTCGCCTGCAGTTTTCGAATATCTCGGTAGAGAAGGCTACAATCCGCAGTATGGTGCACGTCCACTCAAGCGCCTCATCCAATCCAAGATCCTGACTCCAGTCGCCAATCTTCTCATCAGTCAGGAGGTCGGCAAGGGGGGTGTGATCGAGGTCGGCGTCAAGCAACCTGTGAAAGTTGGCAAGAATGTTGTGCCAGGAGCACACATTCCAGTAGAGTTTACTTTCGAAGTCAGGAAGAAGTCCAAAGGCGAGAGTCCGATAGTTATGCCGAAGTTGACAGTGCAGAAATAACATAGATACGAAAAAACCGAACATTGTTCGGTTTTTTTCTGTGCATCGGGCAGGATTCGAACCTGCGTAGCCCAATGGGCGACAGATTTACAGTCTGTTGTAATTGACCGCTCTACCACCGATGCGTGGTCTTTGCTAACTCAGTGATTCTAATATGTCTGGCCCAATTTAGCAATTATGGCAGGAACATTTTCGAGGTTATTTCTTATGTGATTATGCGTCTCAAATGTGCAGGCACATGCACTGCAATCTCATAGGCAATCGTCCCACATTTATTTGCCATGGAAACAATAGAGTTCGGATCACTTGCCTCATCACTGATAACAGTTACCTTCGCGCCAATCTGGATTTCTGTCGAGGGAACGTGTGAGACATCGATAGTCGTGATGTTCATGCTGACTCGGCCGATGATAGGGCAAGCTAGATTTTCACTACCAACTCCGACACTTCCCACATTCGAGAGACGACGATCGATGCCCTCATAGTAACCTACGGGGATGGTTGCGATCGTCAGATCTTTTTCTGCCTTGAATGTATTGCCGTAACCAGTGGTTTCATCGCGCATGAGTTTCTTGACACCACTAACTATAGTTTCCATAGTCATGACTGGTTTCAGATCTAGTTGTGGCTTGAATGTACTTCCGTCCAAGAGTCCGTAGAGACCAAGTCCCAATCTTGAGACATTTGCTCTCGCTTCCTTGGTGAAACGATGACCATCGGTGTTACTAATGTGGACATATTCGATGGAGGTGTACTCATGTTGGAGTTTTTCGGCGATCGTATTCCAGGAATGTATCTGTGACTCAGCGAATGAAGTGTCATTATTGTCAGCATCAGAAAAATGAGAACAGATACCTTTCAAAACTATTGAAGGATTTATATCCAAAATGTGTGCGACCTCTGGAAGTTCCGCAGGCAAGAGTCCTTGACGGCGCATGCCCGTGTCGATCTTCAAGTGAATAGATATTTTACGTGATCCCCAATTTGTCATTGAGCTGGATTGGAAGCCCGCAATATGCTTCAAGGTATCGAGACTGGTGATAGTGAATGACACATGTGAAAGTCTTGCTCTCGCGATGATTTCTGGACGAGTGTACCCGATAATCAAAAGGGGAGTCCTAATGCCTTTGGAGCGGAGTGACAGAGCCTCAAAATATGAATCGACTACAAAGAATGGAATCAAACTTCTTGGATCTTGAATCTTGGATCTTGAATCCTCTAATATTCTCGCAATCTCAATTAAACCATGACCGTAGGCATTACTCTTCAGAACAGGAGCTACACGACCCTCGGGTGCTATTTTTATAAACTCCTGCAAGTTATGGATCAGTCGACTATGAGAAATCCTCACCGTAATCAGTGGTTCATACGGAAAACGACGGCGAGAAAACCAGGTGAATAGTCTTTTCATGGCTCTATTGTACTCTTTTTCGGCTATGCCACACTATTGACTTATAGTCACATCCATGCTATACTTGTACCAGTCAAATATAGAGCCCTCGTGGCTCTTTTCTGTCCTTTGCAAACTACATAGTGTCAAATAGATGCTTTCCCACATATGAGTGGTAGGGTGTTGTATTTGTGTGTTTGTTATGGATGGATAGAACAGGAAATATGAAGAAAACTCAACAAATAAGTGTCACACCTAGATGGATCAAAATCCTCGGTGCTGTGACAGTAGTAGCTGTAGTCATCACTGTGATTCTGCACCCCAAAGGGCCAGTGAAGACAGTTTATGAAGTGGTGGTCGAGGTGATCCCCACTGAAATAACCTCGTCAGAGGTTGCAGTTACAGCAATAAGCCAAACTGAAGCAGACCTGAACGAAGTCGGCTTCAGCATGTCCAATTCAGTCAAATTCTCTGTCAAGTAATCAACCAACAACAAACAGCAACAAGAAACAAGAAAGAAAAATGAAAAAGCAAATCGCAATAGTCGTAACACTCATGGTCGTTCTCTGCACCTTTGTGCAGGCTCAGAATGATCCCAACATCAACCCGTTGAATGTCGCCCGTGCCTTCTCTCTGAAGCCGCCTGCGTACTTCAATGTTCAGATCTATGCAGACGCATTGATCAGCAATTCTTGGCAGCAAGTGCGTGTTAGCCTTACCGCCAGGAAAAGTGATTTCGCTATCACTAACCTGGTCATCAACGACAAGGTCATCCGCTTACTCGAGCCAATCTATAGTCTGCCTATGGGCGATGGTGCTCTGTGGCGGAATGTGTATGTCAATGTGCAAGCTATGACAGCATCCGGAGAATACGCCGGAAATGGTTATGCTCAGTTCCAGAGTGTCTCAAAGGATGATCTGATAGAAGTCATTTTGACTCCTGCAGATGTTAGACAGGAAATCCCTGTTGACATCGGTAAGTACGGCAATGATATCCATGTCAGCATAGATGACTTCCCGTACGGATATGGGTGGG
>CAYTZE010000038.1:0-5588 GCA_964442415.1 uncultured Candidatus Saccharibacteria bacterium | reverse complement strand
GGTGGATTCGGTGCATACTATCTGTATAGCAAGAGTGCACTAGCGCCAGTATCGACCCCGATCACAAAACAAGAATATCTACCGAGTATTATTCCTGCGGATACACACTCCACGATACTCATAGACACAACTACGCCAGCAAATATATTGACTCTCATTCATAGAGAAACTGACAAGACTCAAACACCTAACAGTATCAAAGATATTTCATTCACAACGAAAAATACAGGCTCACTCGGTCGTGTCGGTGCACAGACTATGATCAATTGGTTGGAGATCGGTTCACCAGATGTACTGACACGCTCACTTATATCTGACTGGATGCTCGGCATATATAGTGATGCGGTAGGAGACAAGACAGCTTTCGTAGTAGTAACTACAAATTTCTTCCAAAATGCTTTTGCAGGTATGCTTCAATGGGAATCTGTAATGGCAGATGATTTGAGGCGATATATATCTGATAATGTCGAGAATTCAACATCATACACTCCGATACGTGGCACATTCGAAGATCGGATCGTGAAGAACAAAGATGTGCGTGCTTTCCGCACTACAAATGGATCCATACTCTTCTTGTATTCATTTATCGACAATACGCATCTCATCGTAACAAGGAATGAGGCCACGCTTATGGAGGTACTGACAAGGCTTGAAAAACAGTCATTCATACGATAGTATAAGATTATGAATAAGAAATCTCTCGAACAATTTGAGAAAAAGCTTATCCTCGAGAAAGCAGAACTCGAGAAAGAACTCGAGGGTGTTGGGCAACGTTCTCCAGGGATGCCTGGTGGCTGGGAGGCGACCACGGGTAGTATGGAAGTCGATTCTGCTGATGAAAATGAAGTTGCAGACAAGCTAGAAGAACTAGAGGAGAATACTGGTATCGTCAACTCCCTCGACAAACAATTGAGTGAAGTCAACGCTGCACTAGATCGCATCAAAAAAGGCACTTATGGTATATGTGAGACGTGTGGCAAACCAATAGAGGCAGATCGTCTAGACGCCAACCCATCCGCTCGTAATTCTATCAAGCACGGGCATTAGGATCACTGCGGACCAAGCAAAGATGAAGTTTAGAAAACTTCATCTTTTCTTCATATCAGCTTGATACGATGTCGGTATGAGTCCGGCAAAGTCATATAGCGCACAACTCATCGGTCTAAGATCGGAGATAATCACTATTGAGGTCGATATTTCGAATGGCCTACATTCATTTTCAGTGGTTGGACTAGGTGATCGGGCAGTTGAAGAGTCAAAAGATCGCATATCTGCAGCTATCAAAAATAGTGGATTCACTTCACCAAAACAGAAAAATCAAAAAGTTATCATCTCGCTTGCACCTGCAGACATACGCAAAGAAGGTCCTTCGTTCGATCTAGCCATGGCACTCACATACCTAGCTGCTTCAGAAGATATAGAGCTAGATCCCGAACGCAAACTATTCCTAGGGGAGCTCTCATTGGAAGGAGACATAAAAAAGATTACTGGGATCCTGCCTATACTTTGCCAGGCATCAAAACAAGGATTTACATCTGCATACATACCAAAGGACAACGAAAAAGAAGCTTCTCTGGCGCAAGGGATAACTATGTACGCCGTGTCATCTATGAGAGAACTAATCGATCACATGAAGAACATTCATCGATTGGAACCTATAACACCTCATACATATAGCGAGCCAGGATCATCTCATAGACCCATAACGCAATCATCTATGGATATGAGTTTTATTCGAGGCAATGAGACAGTCAAGAGGGGACTAGAGATAGCAGCAGCTGGTGCACACAATATCATCATGTGTGGACCCCCAGGGACAGGCAAGACGATGTTGGCTCAAAGTTTTGCATCAATATTGCCACGATTGTCATACGAGCATTCGGTAGAAGTTACCAGCATATATTCAGCAGCAAGATTGTTGGATGGTGGTCTCATAGAAAATCCTCCTTTCCGAGCACCTCATCACACTGCTTCGTATCCATCTATAGTTGGTGGTGGCAGTTTCCCCAAACCTGGTGAGATCAGTCTGGCACATCGTGGGATCTTATTCTTAGATGAATTGCCAGAGTTTGACCGTGAAGTCATAGAGGCACTGCGTCAACCACTCGAGGATCGAACTATCACTATCTCTCGTGCTCGAGGCACTGTCACGTACCCAGCGCAGTGTATCCTTATCGCTTCCATGAATCCATGCCCTTGTGGACTTGGCAAGAATAATGGTTGCACCTGTCCAGAACATATACTGAAGTCTTATCATCGCCGACTATCTGGCCCCATCATGGATCGTATCGATATGTGGGTAAACGTCACCAAAGTTGACTACGACAAATTGTCAAAAAATGATCTGCTGTCGGAAAATTCGAACACTATCCTTGCTCGAGTGAGTACAGCTCGCAATAAACAATATGCGCGATTCGAAAAAATGGGTATCGATCTATCATACAACAGTGAGATGGGAGTCCGCGAAATAGAAACTAGTGTGATCATGTCCGAAGAAGCGAGAGCTGTATTGAGATCATCGGCAGAGAGGATCGGTCTATCTGGACGCGCCTTCCATCGTGTGATCAAAGTTGCACAAACTATCGCTGACTTGGCCGGAGTAGGCTCGATCGAAAAATCCCATATCTTGGAGGCACTGCAGTATAGAGAGAAGTTGTTGTGAATCTAGGATACTAGACTATGCATATACTAAAATGGATTCTTGGCGCCTCTGATCTCGAAATGGACATGAGATCCAGTAGCCTTGCCGGTGCGTCCCATTAGACCGATAGTCTGACCTTGTTCGACATGTTGACCAACTGATACTATGTTCTTCGAAAGGTGGCCGTAGACTGTCTGTGTACCATTGCCATGAGAGATAATAACTAGGTTGCCGTATCCACCATTCCATCCACCGCTAGAACTCAAAAGTACAGTGCCAGCAGCCGAGGCTACTATTGGGGTACCGATCGGTGCGGCAATATCGACACCGTTATAGCCATGCAATCCCTGTGTTTTGCGACCACTAACGACTGGACGTATATAGTAACCAACGTAGTCAGGTCCATTGGTATCATGTGCTGGGTTGCTTCCCGCTACAACTGCGATACGCGTAGGGATAGATACCTGTAATTCTGCATCAGGAATGATGATGGTGTCACCTATATGAAGCGCTGAGTCCAAACTGAGATCATTGTATGCGAGTATTTCATCAATGTCGGCCTTGTACTTTAATGAGATACCCCTAATGGTGTCACCTTTCTTGATAGTGTATGTTATACCCGTAACTGGCAAAATGATGATTACTTGACCAACCCGCAATGTAGAATTTCGTGACAAATCATTGGCCCACAATATCGTATTAACAGAAACATTGAACATTTTTGCAACACTTGCATAGGTATCACCATCACGAACTATATATGAACTGATCTGTGTATTTGTCATATCTCCACTCGAAGACTCTGAAAATACCAGATCAGATATGAGAACATCACCAACGAGAGGGGATACTCCTGAGGACTTCTCTGGATTTGGGTTATAGTTTGTTGCTGGTCTTGGAAGGATAACTGCGGATGAGATCTGGGAATTCGCTACCAAGTATCCATCCCTAACATTTGCTGATACCTGCTCACTACCAAAGAGTGAATTTATATACGAAAGGAGACCTGCATGAGCGGTCTCCGAGAAAGTCAGTACACCACTCATGGATACGACGAACAAAGCAGACCATGTCATGAGTCGCTTCGAAAAAGAAGTATTTTTTTGTGGAGCCGGAGTGTAAAACTGCATAACATTTTTCCCTTTTTATCAAGACTATCAGCGGGGATGAGTGTTCGTGTCAGACTATTCGATATAATGAATAAATGGCTTTACAAAGCCATATTGTGACACATACCAATGTGGGTACCTTCCTAGAGTATCAGTTGAGATTTCCTTGTCAATCATAAATGTAGATAACTATATTTATAGACAGAATGTCAAGAGACATGTCACAGAAAGTTGCAAAGGGGTTTCTCTCGCCTGCGGAACTCGCATCGTAGCACCTGTAAGGCTTTTTGACATTCAGCCATCAGCAACCAATGTCAAAAATCCAACAGGTTCTCGCCGCTCAAACTGGTCCTCGGCAAGAAAAACTCCTTTGCAACTTTCTGTGATACTGCTACTAAATTTCCGCGACACCAATAATCCTATGTTACACTGACCACATGGCAGGACTCAACAACGCACAACAACATGCAGTAGACACTACCGACGGACCTCTCCTCATCATTGCAGGTGCTGGGTCTGGCAAAACACGTGTCATCACACACAGAATACTCAATTTGATCAAGAATGGTGTGGCTCCCCACAACATTTTGGCTATAACTTTCACCAACAAAGCAGCCAAGGAGATGCGTGAACGTATCATGGAGCTCATCAAGAATGATCCTAGCCTAAATATCCCCATCAGTTTCCACGAAAAGCCATTCGTGAGCACATTCCATGCACTAGGTGTACATATTATCCGCGAGAACGCTGTTTCACTCGGCCTGACTCGACATTTCACTATTTTTGACCGATCTGATTCACGACGTGCTATCAAACAAGCGATGGAGGAGTCGTCTGTGGATCCGAAACAATTTGATCCTGGTATGGTGCTCAATATGATATCGCGTGCCAAAGGAGATTCTATGGGGCGCCTCGAGTATGCAGACAGCGCAAAGGATTATATGCAAGAGATGGTCGTTGGTATCTGGGAAAGGTATGAATCAATCCTAATAAAGGAGAAGGCTTTGGATTTTGATGACCTACTATTGAAAACAGCACAACTTCTGGCAAAAAATAAGTCTGTGCGTGAGAAATACCAAAAGATCTGGCGATACATACACATAGATGAGTACCAAGATACCAACAAAGTACAGTACACTATCGCAAAATATCTGGCCGAAGGGCATCGCAACATGTGTGTAGTAGGTGATGCTGATCAAAATATTTACAGTTGGCGTGGTGCTACCATAGAGAATATCCTGAATTTTGAAAAAGATTATCCCGAAGCAACTGTGGTCACTTTGGAAAAGAATTATCGCTCGACAAAAACCATTCTTGCAGCCGCAAACAATATAATAGAGAAGAACCAAATACGAAAGAAGAAAACATTGTACACTGACAACGATGACGGCGAGAAGATCGGCTTGAATGTATCCTACACTGAGCTTGAGGAAGCACGCAGTATCGCTGACACAGCACGATACTTGATTGAGAAGGGGGTACCTGCTAGGAATATCGCAGTCTTGTATCGTGCAAATTTTCAGTCTCGAGCTATCGAAGAGTCTTTCATAAAGAAGAATGTAGCGTACCAACTCGTCGGTGTTCGTTTCTTCGAGAGGAAAGAAGTCAAAGATGTACTTTCCTATATTCGCGCTGCACTCAACCGTGACTCCTGGAGTGACATCAGCCGTATCATAAATGTCCCAACTAGAGGTATAGGGAAAGTTAGTATTGCAAAAATTATTTCTGGCACACCAGAGTCGCTACCTCCCGCAATGAAGCTCAAGCTGAGCGGTTTTTGGAAACTTCTGGATGACATTCGTACAGAAATCATCAGCAAGAAACCATCCGAAGCGGTG
>CAYTZE010000037.1:0-5877 GCA_964442415.1 uncultured Candidatus Saccharibacteria bacterium | reverse complement strand
ATACTCAGACTGAGACTAGTGATCGTACATTCAGCTTCACAGGAAGTAATAATGGCGTAGTCGTGATTACATCAAATGAGAATTCACCACCTAATATGCTCGTGACAATTTCGACTTCTGGTAAAACTGAAGACATAGTTTTGGGCGTAGCGGATTTTAAATCACAGGGAAAGAGTGGTTTATTGAGAAGTATGACTTTATACATGGGTATGAGCACTACAACATCAGTGTCTACTGTTTTTTCTGACATAAAGATCAAGGTAGGTGATAAAATCTACTCTGCTGATTCTGTAGACTCGACTATAACATTTAGCAATATGTCTATACCTTTGCCTGCAGATCAGAAAGTTCCACTTACTGTGCTTGCCACAGTCAATAAGGACACCAATAATATTCTTGATGGTATAAGTGCTTCCACAACACTCGTAGCAAGTGGTACTGCTGGGGGTACAAGTAACAATCCAGTGGTTGAGGATGATACATTCAATACTATAGATATTAATGACGCACCACTCGCTACAAGTGACATCACATTTTCCGCTAGTAATTCAGCAATAGATTATGCTAGTGAAGCAAGTGCCAAATTGGGGTCTCCTGTTATAAGTAATAATACAACTACAGCCTATCCAGTAACTGTGGTATTCACTTTGCAAGCAGGTGACAACACCTTATACGTTAGTAGCAATCCATCAGTAGCGCTTGCGACAACAAGTACGGGATATAGTATTGCCGCGAATGCATCATCTACACTTACAGACCTTACTTTGTCACCAGGAAATATATCAGGTGATGCCAGTGGTAGTTACTATGTCATTCCAGCGGGTTCATCTAGGAAATTTACCTATAATGGTACTATTAAGGCAGGTTCGACTGGTGGATTGAAAACACTTTCAGTTACCGGAATCAATTATGGTACAAATAGTTCTCAGCTTAATGCAAATACTGTTGTCTATTACAACTATGCTGCGCTAAAGGTCTCACCTGTGTTCCCATAGTAGTAATAATGAAAATATATGCGATCAAAACCAGTATTGTTCAGACCGGTTTTGATCTGTATTGTTATAGTGATTGGTATATTGTCAGGTTGGTATTTACCACATAGTATCTTACCAAAATATTATTCTGGCGTTGTAACTCAAGTAAGGGTCAATTCGCCTGAATATAAATACGTCAATCCACTACTGTTCTCAGATAGCCAAAAAACAAACTCTCAGTATATGAATGAGCTTGTTACGAGACTTAGAACATATATTGGTAGGTCCAGCAATATTTCCCAAGCCGATTCTATCTCTGTATATTTTCGAGATTTGAATACAGGACAATGGACTGGTGTAAATGAAGATGATTTGTACAAACCATCCAGCATGCTAAAGGTTGTCGCTATGATGTCAGTGCTTAAACTGGCCGAACAGAACCCTGAAATACTTGAGGAGCAATTGTATGTAAAAAATATTAATGATAATCCCGATTATTACAAATCTGAAAACAAATTGAGCGTAGGGTATTATAGTTTAGGTTATCTAGTTAATGTCATGATAAAGAATTCTGATAACGACGCATTCTTGACAATAGTTTCTGATAAAACAATAAGTAAAGAATTTGAAAAAACTTATAATTTATTCAGACTTCCATCTGTAGGATTGGAAGATTCTAGTATTGACTTTATGTCCCCAAAATCTTATTCAGCTGTTTTTCGTATTTTGTATAACTCTAGTTTTTTCTCATGGAACTTATCTGAGCAGCTGTTGGAATCACTTACTCTTACTAATTATAAAAATGGTTTGGTATCTGGCGTTCCTGTTGGTGTGAAGATTGCTCATAAATTTGGAGAAAATAATGATGAGTTGCATGATTGTGGTATTGTATATTATCCAGGTCGTAATTATCTTCTTTGTGTTATGACAAAAGGCAATAATCTAAAATCATTGGAGTCAGTCATTTCAGGAATATCGAATATTGTATATACATATGTAGATCAGAATACAACTGAAAGATAACATCATTCACATGGTCAACCCCTTCGATCACACTTTCTTCAAATTCTTCATTGGTTTTGTACTCATACTGACCGTGAGTTTCACGGTGCTATATTTTGTTGGCCATTACGGTTCGTAGTTTTTGTGTAGTATTGTAATACTAAACTTTTATTTTTCTTCATCTTTTCTTCAGGTTGGTCTGATATCCTTTCGGCATTATTAGGTCTGTAAGATCAAAAAATGCCATGAAAAATATACTCCATATCGTAGGGGCAGGTATTATCGTTGGGTTATTTACGTTTACTAGTATGGTCAGTATCGCACATGCAGATACGAGCATAGGTGAAGTCCTCAATATTAATAGCGCTGTGACATGGGACAGATCGGGTAGTCCTTATGTCTTGAACAGTGACATAGTCATCAATCCTGGCGGAACACTGACTATCAGTCCGGGAGTGGAAGTTCGAGGTCAAGAAGGGTACAGGAATCACGATATATTGATTGCTGGTGGAGTATTGGACATACGCGGTAGTCTGGCTGAAAGAGTATCTATTCACGATCTCGACTCTATATTCGTTAGTGACGGCGGGGTGGTAACTATAGAAAACGCTGATCTTTCAAATATGGAGAAGGCTTTACGTGTTGAAAATTCACGTACAGTTGTTATCAGAAGTTCAGTTACACATTCCACTTTCGGTATCGATCTGAAGAATTCATCAATTATGATTCAGGAAAGTAGGATCGCTTCCAATACTGTCGGTATGAATATCCAATGGTCACCTGGGATGATGCAGGTTCGTGATGCGCAAAGATCTATCGTAGATGGTATTGGTGGTATAGGCAATGCTTTGGATGATTTGCCGACGATGGGAACATACGTGAATGTAACAGGATCTGTATTCGAGGATAATAAAAACAATGCAGTAAATAACAATAACTGGCTCCCAGCGCAGTTCATGCGCAACTGGTGGGGAAGTTCGACTGGTCCATCTATATCGAGTGGCACAAATTCGGTTGTTGGCTCGGTCGAGTACAGTCCATGGTTAACAAATGAGCCGGATTTGTTCTCCGTACCTTCTGCTTGTTGTTCGAGCGTCCTATTCATCCCAGGTCTAGAGGCCACACGTCTTTATAGGGATGAACCTGGTCTACTGAATATCGGTACATCTGTGAATCAGCTGTGGGAGCCAAACAGAAATGACGATGTCCGCAAATTATTCCTTGATGCAAACGGCTCTAGTACTGATACAGCGATATATTCTGGCGCACCTATTGATAAGGGGTTAGGTATTGTCGGTGTTTACGATACATTCATGAAATATCTAGATGGATTGGTCGCTAATGGCAGTATTGGCGAGTGGAAGTCCTATGGCTATGACTGGCGCAAGCCCATAGCTCTAGTGGTTGCGGGAAGCGAACGCAGGGCGACGACGACCGATACTCTCATCGGGACATTGGAGGCTTTGGCGGCACGATCGAAGACTGGGAAGGTCACTCTTATTGCGCACAGTAATGGCGGATTGGTCGCAAAGTATTTGGTCAAAACTCTGGCTGAAATGGGCAAAGCGAACTTGATCGATTCAGTTATTTCGGTCGCAGTTCCATATCTGGGAACTCCCCAAGCTATCTTGAGTCTTCTCCATGGCGACAATCAGGCTATGGCAGGCGGTTTGATATTGAATAAAAGTGTTGCACGCGATCTGGGTACAAATATGTCTAGCGCCTACTCACTCCTACCATCGCTCTCATATTTCTCAAAGATATTCGGACCAACTATAGCGTTTGCGAGTACAACAATATTTGAGGCAAATAATGGCTCATATCCAAAATCCATTGATTCATTCTCTGGTCAGAAAGCATTTATCCTAGACATGGATAATGCCAGAAGTAATGCCGGTTCCAATACCACAATACCCTCAAAAGGAAATTCTTTGTTAATGAATGCTGCAGAAATCCTCCACGGCATACTTGATCCATATGTGTGGCCAGTGGAGATCGCGCGATGGGCTATCGTCGGGTGGGGCAATCAGACAACAAAGGCTATTACTTATAATGACAAAACATCTTGCATGAAGACGACTGCGGGTCCTAGGTGTTCAAAAACTCCTATATATTCTGCTTCGACGACAAGTATGGGGGATGGGACGGTCATCGCTCCGAGTGCGTCATACAACGACGGTATAGTCACATCGCTAGACTTGAAAGGACAGTCAAGGCTGGAAAGTCGCAACTTTGATCATACGAATATTCTTGAAGCATCTAGTACCAAAGCAATAATAGGTAATATCCTAAACACGAATTCAAACGACAAGAACACAAATGTGATCAGTGCCATATCTATTATTCCGAATGTGAAGATTGGTGAACCTGATTATAGTAAGGAACCTATCACACTCGTTTTGAGTACTCATTCGCCAGTCGAGCTCCATGTCTATGATTCAAAAGGCAATCATACGGGACCAACTGGGGCTCCACATGGAATGAGTGAAGACGTCGAAGATGGTCTGTACACATTTTCAGAGAATAATATCATCGGTAGTACATACAATACCTATGGAGACGAATCTGATCCACAAACATATATTTCATTGCCAGATACTGGTAGTGAGAAATATTCGGTCGTAATAGATGGTACAGGTGTGGGGGAGTTTACCTATGATGTAGAACGAGTTCGTGGTGGTCAGGTACTTGATCATGTCGAGTATGCATCGCTCCCCGTAACACCACTTACTCTGGCGACGAGTACTATTACCACAGCTGTCAGCGACTCGAATCCACCGACTATTGGCCTTGCTTCATCAACACCACCACTCAATATTGACGTAGATGGTAATGGCTCGGCTGACATTATAGCCAAATCTAATGCCACCTCAGATCCTATAATGTATCTGGAGGCCATGAAGAAAACCATCATCACTCTCTTAGGCTCCAATACCCGTGGCCAAAATATAACTAAGCGTATAGATAAGCTGGAAGATCTGGTCAAGAAGGGGAGGTTGAAGCAGTTGAGGGATAATTCTGAGAAATTGAGAAATAGGATTGTTCATAAGAAGGGGAAAGCACTTTCTACTGACGAGAAGGGTCAAATAGTAGATATGATTGATGCGTTCGTGGCGCAGTTTGAATGATTTTAGATTTACCGTGATCAAAATCGAATACCTTGCCGAGTCTCGTATCTTGTGTTAATTTGGACACAAGGCTCAAGACAGAAGGCAATACGCTCAACTTCCGCGCTTTGCGGATGTTGCGTTATAGAAGACCTTCCGAGGACAAAACTCCTAGTCAGGCCAGGTCGAACATTACAAACAAATAACCAATAACCAAGATACAAAATCCAAACTCTAGCCACTAGAGTTTGGTCATTGGAAATTGTACCTTGGTCATTGCACTGCCTATGGCACGTACAAAAACCCAAAAGAAAGAGATCATCGAGAAATTGCAGACGCTTATGGAAGGTGCTCAGTCACTCGTCTTCGTGAATATTCACGGACTCAAGCTCGAGAATGCCACCAAGATGCGTCGAGCACTCAAAGCTGATGGAGTCGGTTTCTTCGTTGCGAAGAAGTCACTCACTGCACTCGCTCTCGCAAGTAAGAAGTATGCTGGTACCGCTCCCGAGCTTCTCGGTGAAGTAGGTTTCGCATACAGTACCGATCTCGTGGCACCAGCTCGTGGTGTTTATGAGTTCCAGAAGAAACTCAAGGATCAAGTTTCTATCGTTGGTGGCGTTTTCGAATCAAAGTACATGACAAAGGAAGAAATGGTCGCGATCGCATCGATCCCACCACTCTCGACCCTTCATGGTATGTTCGTCAACGTTATTAACTCTCCAATACAAGGCTTCGTCATTGCATTGGATGCTATAGCCAAGAAGAAAACCGCGTAATATTATTTAATTAAC
>CAYTZE010000036.1:0-6066 GCA_964442415.1 uncultured Candidatus Saccharibacteria bacterium | reverse complement strand
AGGAGGCATTGGCGATGATTCAGAATACTAGACCAGATGTCATAGTTCTTGACCCATTGATACCTGGTATGAGTGGTTTTGATGTGCTACAAAAGATAAAGTCTGTGGATAGTTTGAAAAATGTTCCTGTGATGATACTTTCTAACCTAAATAAGCAATCAGATATAGATCGAGCAAAATTACTTGGTGCACAGAAATTCCTCGTGAAAGCCGCTGCCTCACTAGATCAGATTGTCCTTGAAATAAAGAATATTTCAAAATAGTCATTTTATTTCTCTAGGGAACATAGGCCTCATATTGAGAAACTATCTATTGTGTGAGTAATAGTCATACATACATTCATTTCTCAATTCTAGGAGAAAACCGCCATATGTGTGTGCACATTACCCATTACTATTGACTTTTTCTTCAATATACGATACAATGCTGACATTACAGCTAAATAGATATATATTATGAAATATACCCAAAATACAGCTAAATATATAGCTTTCGGAGTCATGACACTCACGCTTGTTCTGGGTGTTGTTATATATGCTCCACGAACTACCCAAGCTTGCATAAAGGCTCTCGGTTTCCTTGATCCTACATGTGTAGTTTCTGGTAAGGTATCTTTGCCTAGTCTCCCAGGTATATCGAGTACGGGTGGTACTCGCACAACCAATACAACTGTCAATAATACAAACAGTTATAATACGAACAGTACGGTAGGCAGTACAATCACCAATCCAGGTACTGTCGTGTATCCGCAACCTATAGCCTATACTACTCCAGTATACAACTACAACACCTATCCTACGTATAACTATCCACAGTATAACAATCAAGGACCTTTGCAGGCTACTTGTTATCCTATGCCACTCTCTGCTCGTGCAGGTGACAATACTAGTTGGGTAGCTTCAGCATATGGTGGCAATGGGTCATACTACTTCACATGGACAGGTACAGATGGACTCTCTGGATATGGCTCATCTATAAGCAAAACTTACTATGCCTCTGGTTACAAGTACGCAAGTGTAACAGTTACTTCTGGCGGACAAACTGTCTCAAAGAACTGTGATGGATCAATAAATGTTACTGATGGATATTATAATAATGGCAATAATTATCCATACAACTATTATTCTCCTCTCTCGGTGACGTGTTCTGCAACTGTTTACAACAATAACTACGCAAATAGTGCTGTTACTTGGTACGCATATCCTAGTGGAGGTAATGGTTCTTATAGTTATTCATGGTCGGGTACTGATGGCCTCTATGGATCTAGTCAGTCAGTTTATTATGCCTATTCAAATCCTGGCGTGAAGTACGCTACAGTGACTATCTACTCCAATGGTCAGTCTATGACACAGTCATGCTCGTCGATAAATGTTGGCACTGTTTACAACAATTATCCAAATTACAATTATACCTACAATTCAAACTCAGGACTTGATGTTGCTTGTTATACTGACCCAGTCAGTGCTCGCGTCAATCAGCCTGTAACATGGAGATCAGAGGTTACTGGTGGTTCTGCTCCGTATACATATTCGTGGACTGGAACCAATGATCTATCTGGCTCTGATAGCTCAGTCATCAAGTACTATAGTACGACAGGTGACAAGAGTGCTATCGTGACTATCCGGTCAGCAGATGGCAAGTCTGCAACTCGAGCATGTAGTACGAGTCTCAATGTTCGTAGTGCTTCGACAGTAACAGCTGCTCGCCCGACTACTCAAGTAGTCAAGCCACCTACTCAGGTACAGGATGACAGTCCACTTTCTGCAGCAGCTCTATTCTCACTCAAGAATGTTCCATGGGGATTGGTAGCAATACTCATAATTCTAGTACTCTTTGGCACAGTATTGTACCTCCTGTTCAACAAAAAGGAGATATAATCAGAAGACGAACGGGTGCGAGTCTCCAAATAAAATCAAATGTTTAGCCGATGCCGTAAGGTGAGGCTCGCCGAAAGGCCCAAAAGTACCCCGAAAGGGGTATTTTTGCATAACTATAAATCACTTGGAAATAACCAAGTTTTATGTGCTGATATTAGTATTGACAAATAGCTATATAATATGGTATAATATATACAGAGAGTAGGTATATGAATGGTAAGAAGATTTTGCCTCATAACGAGGTGCCCACTCTTTGAAAACAAAGAAATTATTTGAAAAGTCTAGTTACAACAATCAAAAGAAAGGTATATTATGGCAACAAGCGCACAGTTTACGAGCGATGAGCTCGAACAGGCAGTAGCGAAAGTATTGGGTGGTAAGGTACAGGGTGGCTTCGGAGACAAGGGCAAGGATGTTCTAGTTCCGGAAATCGGTGGCGTGCAGGTCAAGTCCTCAGTCACCGGTGCCAGGGAATTCCTCGGAGTTTCCTTGAAGCGTCACCAATTCATCCCTCTGTGTGTCGGCGAACCCGGTGCAAAAAGGGAGATGATAGCATCACTCGAGAAGTATGGAGCATGGTTCGGGAATGATATTCCAAACAGAGTAGCTCTTCTCTCACAGGTCGCACAAGTGCGGTATGTGATACAGAGCGGGGTATATGCTCGCTAAAAGATGAAAGGGAAGCCCGCGCAGGTCACATGACTGCGCGGTTTTTCTTTGGCTGGAGTACAAGAAAATTTATTCTAAATTTCGAAAACACTATTTCCTTTCAGCAATCTCCTCACACAACCTCTTCATTACCTCATCAATACTCAATTGACCAACTTGACCTTTGTCACGTGATTCCAATGTGACTTTGCCTGCTTCAATGTCTTTGTCCCCGAGAATGATGGTGTAGGGCACGCGTTCATTTTTGGCATTTCTTATTTTCTTGCCAAAACCGTCATTTGATAGATCGATCTCAGCGCGGATCATCCGGTCGCGGAGCATATCAGTAATCTTCTGTGCAGCCTCAAAATGTGATTCGAGAACGGGGATGACTTTGACCTGAACAGGAGCCAGCCAGAGAGGGAAATTGCCACCATAGTGCTCGATCAGGAAGCCGATAAAGCGTTCGTGAGTGCCGAGTGGTGCACGGTGGATGCAAAGCGGAGTCTTGAGACCACCATCTTTGTCAGTGTAGGTGAGATCAAATCTCTTGGGTACGGCGAAGTCGACTTGGTTGGTAGCCAGGGTGAATTCACGACCGATAGCAGACCAGACCTGGACGTCGATCTTGGGACCATAGAAGGCTGCTTCATTGGGGACCTCGATATAAGGGATCTTGGACTCAATCAAAACCTTCCTAACCATGTCCTCAGTCTTCAGCCACAACTCTGGCTCGTTGACAAATTTCTGACCAAGCTTCTTGGGATCGTGAGTGGAGAAACGCATGACATACTTGTCGATACCGAAGATCTTGAAGTACTTCACATACATGTCATTGACGGCACGGAATTCATCGGCAAACTGTTCCTCTGTGCAGTAGATGTGTGCATCGTTCATCTGGAGCGCACGGACACGCATGAGGCCGAAGAGCTCACCAGACTTCTCGTGACGATAACAGGTACCGTACTCGGCTAGGCGCAGAGGGAGATCTCGATAACTCTTGGGACGTGCACCGAAGATCTTGTGGTGATGCGGACAGTTCATGGCCTTCAGGTAGTATTTGCCACCCTCATACTCCATCGGTGGATACATGGAGTCTTCGTAGTAAGGGAGGTGACCACTCCTTAGGTACATGGATTCCTTGGCCAAATGAGGTGTGCGTACGCGTAAGTAGTTGTTCTTGAACTCGGTTTCCTTGGCAAGCCTCTCGAGTTCCTCGATGATCGCGGCGCCGTTGGGGAGCCAGAGTGCTAGTCCAGGCCCGACATCATCATCGAACTCGAAAATATCCATCTCTTTGCCGAGCTTGCGGTGATCTCTCTTCTCGGCCTCTTTCATCATTTCTGCGAATCCCTCGAGCTCTGTTGATGTCGCAAAAGCGAAGCCGTAGATACGAGTGAGTTGGGGATTCTTCTCATCTCCGCGCCAATAAGCGCCAGCGATCTTGGAGAGCTTGAATGAACCGTCGGCAATCTCCTTTGCAGGACACTCGAGATGACCACCACGGCATAGGTCAGTAAACTTGCCCATGGTGTAGAAAGTGATCTTCTCACCCTTTTCGGCGATCTCGTTGATGAGTTCGATCTTGAATGGATTGGCTGCAAAATGTGCGAGCGCCTCGTCCTTGGAGACCTCCTTGTGCTCAACACTTTTCCACGAAGGGAGGAGTTTGCGCATCTTCTTCTCGATATCCTTGAGGTCACCCTCAACAATAGGAGTCTTGAACTCAAAGTCATAGTAGAAACCATTGTCTATGGCTGGTCCGATGGTCGGTTTGGCATCTGGATAGATCTCGAGCACGGCTGCGGCGAGGAGGTGAGCTAGAGTGTGACGGAGGTGGGGTAGGTGTTCGGGGTTCATGGCTAGTAATATACCATTATATTCTGTATTATTGAACTCTCATGACCACCATCCTCATCATCCTGGTCGCTCTCGCCATCTTCGGGAATATCATCCTGGGAGTGGTCTTTTTGCGCAGGAAGGGACAGTTGGAGGCACCCAAGGACGATACTGGCCTGAAACTCATTCTGGAACAGATCAATGAGATGTCGAGGACTGTCGATCGTAAAGTGGGAGATTTGAGCAAAGATTTGACCAGGACAGTAGATAGTAAGGTAGGTGACCTGACCAAGACAGTTGATAGCAAGATCAACGAGTCCTCGAGGAATATGCAGGAGTCTATGCGGTCACAATTGTCTGAGTCATCAAAACTTATCCGTGAAGTTACCCAAGGATTGACCAAGCTTGATGAAACCAACAAACAAGTGGTTTCATTTGCAGATCAGTTGCAGAATTTACAGGATATCCTCAAGAATCCGAAACATCGAGGTATCCTTGGTGAATATTATTTGGAAACTTTGCTCAAGAATGTCTTGGCGCCAGGGCAATATCAGATGCAGTACGCTTTCAAAAATGGCGAGATCGTTGACGCAGTAGTTTTTGTGAAGGACAAGATTATCCCAGTAGACTCCAAGTTCTCTTTGGAGAATTATAACAAGCTGGTAGAAGAGAAGAACCTGCTTGAGAAAGAGCGACTGGAGAAGGCTTTCGTTGGTGATCTCAAGATCCGTATTCAGGAGACGTCCAAATATATCAGGCCAGATGAGCAGACCATGGATTTCGCATTCATGTTCATCCCTCATGAGGCTATTTATTATGACTTACTTGTAAATAAGATCGGTGCATCTGCCGATGAAACTGATAACTTGATTCAACGTGCAGCTAGTAAATATAAAGTAATAATTGTCTCACCGACATCATTCCTGGCATATTTGCAGACAGTTCTTCAGGGCTTGAAGGCTATGGTTATCGAAGAAACTGCCAAGGATATTATCAAGCATGTCGGTCAGCTCGGCACGCATCTCAAAAAGTATGAGGAGTACCATAGTAAGCTCGGCATCTCACTTTCGACAGTGGTTAACCATTACAACAATTCCGGCAAAGAGCTCAAGAAGGTAGACAAGGACGTGTTACGTATTACAGGGGAGACGCCAGGTATAGAGGTGGCGATGCTCGAGAAGCCTGATAGTGCAGAGGAGTAAAATGTTATACTAGATATTATGCAAACAACACTTATTCTAGTTATTGTAGTAGCAGTATTATTGTATACCAGTAGAAAAGATGCGCCAAAGAAGGATGGTAAGGAAAAAAATAGATTATTTGACACGTTTCTACGTAGATGATTCAATGTATCTAGAGGAGGAAACATGAACTTTAATCTACGCTTTGTAATACACAAAAAACGAACAATAATCGACAAGGAACGTATCAAGGGGATACTTGAGGAGAAATCAAGGGAAACTAGCTCTACCCCAGACAGATCAATCAATGTTTGCATTACTGACGATTCGCACGTGGCGAAGTTTGATGTGAAAGAGTCAGGTAACATCACTATTTTGATCCTAAATTCTTCTGAGCGTATCGGTGACGGCATTATCGGTGCATATGCTGAGGATCTGGAAGAGGCACTCACCAAGGCATTGAGCCAAATTCACGTGGTCGTTTCTGAACCAGAGGTGTTCATAAGGAGTTGATTGTATGA
>CAYTZE010000035.1:0-6317 GCA_964442415.1 uncultured Candidatus Saccharibacteria bacterium | reverse complement strand
GGAAAAAATCCCTTCATCCTCCACGCGGCGTCGCTCCGTCAGACTTTCGTCCATTGCGGAAGATTCTCGACTGCAGCCACCCGTAGGTGTATGGACCGTGTCTCAGTTCCATCGATGGGGGTCACCCTCTCAGGTCCCCTAAGCGTCATAGCCTTGGTGAGCCATTACCTCACCAACTAGCTGATACTGATCAAGCTGTTCCCAGAGCAATAAATTTTTACTCTTGCGAGACTATCGGGATTTACCTTGCCTTTCGGCGAGCTATGCCCGACTCCGGGGTACATACTTAATTATTACTATCTCGTCTGCCGGTTGCCATTGCTGGCCCCCTTGACTTGCATGCCTTATCCACGCCGCCAGCGTTCATCCTGAGCTAGGATCAAACTCTTAACTATAAGTGAACGGAACAAAATAAAAAACACTAAATTGTTTTCTTAAATCATATTTCACTTGAAAAGTTTGTCTTCACTCAGTGGACCTATTGAATCATAAGTCCCCAGAATTATTTGGAATATCACAAAAACTTGCACTATGTTCTGCCGCTCCGCTAAGAGCTAAACAGAACCAAATCTTTCTTCAACCCCAGGTTAAGAGGGTCAAAAAAAGACGTAATTTCTACGTTCTCTATTCAACTTTCAAAGTACCGTCCTGTTGAGGGACGTGGGGTCTATATTACAGGCTGTAGGGAGAAAGTCAAGGGGTAAATACCAAGGGATCTGGCTGTTTATTTTGGCACAGGTAAACCAATTTTTTCTAGTGGGAGATACTGGAAATAGTACTGGCAACCGACAGAAATTATGTAATCAAGAGTATCCTTATATTCCGCCTTCCTAAACCAATCATTAAGGATATAAATGTATTCAACATCAATGTTTAGAGGTGCCATTAATTTCTTGTACTGTTTTTTCTTAAAATCACACGTTTGTAATTTTTCATCGACAGAACCGGCAACTTTTTGAAATTTTATTTCGATAACAAATAGTGTATTATTTTTAATTACATAAATTGCTTCATCTGGAAGTAGTTTCTTAGAGATATATTTAGTATAATCAACTCCCTGTAATGTTAAATAGCGATATAGTTCATGCTTTTTATAACTCTTTGCGATCTCCTCCTTTTTATAAAAGATAATATTTCCTTTCACTGAATAATCTTCTTTATTTTTTAATAAAGAAAGAATGCTCGCCTTACGTTCAAATCTTAATCCGGTTATCGTACTTCCTCCTCCAAATCCTTTTTCAATCATAGTAGTTTTATATTATGTCTAATGCTCGCTTCTTTGATAATTCGAGAAAATTTTTGTCCATATCTATTCCAACAAATTTCCTTCCATGCATAATCGAAGCAATACCAGTAGTTGAGCTACCTGCGAATGGATCGAGTACCACATCACCCTTATTCGTACTCGCCAGTATAATTCTTTTAAGAAGCTCGAGTGGTTTCTGAGTTGGATGCTTACCATGAACTTTTTCTTCTTTTTTTGGTGTACCCACAGTCCAGACGCTTTCTGTTTCTGGAATATGCCATACACTTCTCATTTGTTTACCACTATTTTTGAAGAAATCTTCTGGCCATTCAGTACTTTTCATATCACTATAATTGAATGTATGTTTTCCCTTTTTGTCTTTACGGGCCCAAATGATTGTCTCATGACTTGCAGTAAAGAAACGGCAACTCAGGTTTGGTGACGCATTCGGCTTAAACCATGAAATATCATTCAAGACATGATACCCCAATGCTTGGAGAGCATGGCCACATTGATATATAGAGTGATATGTTCCACTTACCCACAACGTTCCATTTGGTTTGAGCACGCGTTTACATGCCTCAAGCCAACGATGATGGAAATCATAGTCATCCTTAAACCCTTTACTTTTATCCCAGTCACCTTTATCGACACTTACCATTCGTCCAGCGTGCACAGTAAATCCACCGTTAGAAAGATTATAAGGAGGATCTGCAAATATCATATCAATTGAATTCTCAGGTAATTGAGCAAGGATACTTAGAGAGTCGCCGTTATATAAAACAAAATCCCCTTTATTAAAGTAGGGTTTCGTATCAATACAGGAAAGTATCTTCTTATTTATCATGACAGGTAATATCTGTGTTGTTTGCATAGTATAACAATTTAGTTAGTAATTGGTACTTGACAAGATGCTGGAACAAAAGCACCTCAAATGAGCTACATTTTATTTATTATAGAGACACTACGACCGCCGACTGCATACTGGTCGCAGGTAAAGATATATGGATTATACTCCTTATTATTTTTGCAGCAAGAAAAAACGACCGATCTATCTCGGCCGCTTTTACCAACTTGATGCTACTATTACTTCCTCCTATTATAAGGACTCTGATTTGTTGGGCGCAAACTTACATTAAGATTACTTGCTTTACTACGTACACCACCTTCTGGACGTCCAAGCTTGAGACCTATTACTCTTGTAGGAGTATTTTGTTTTGCGAGTTGTTTCAATACTTTTTCCTGGTTAGAGGTCCACGGTTTGTGAGAATTGCGGATGTATTTAGGCATAATTCTTGAGCATTTAATTTGTAAAATCGACCAATTTCCTATGACAAAAAGGCGACATCCAATGATGCGCCTTTACTGATAGAGATAAATTACGATCACGGATTCTACTTGCAGGGTCTAAAAGTTAAATGTAATTCAGCTTGTTATGGCTCTGAGGTTCGTCTAGTTGAGAAAGAAACTTGCTACCATTATAGCACGCTTTAAGTAAACTTACTTCCTCCCCCACTTCTCTATCGTCACCAACAACGGCGAGCCAATAAACACCGAGGAGTAAGTGCCAGCGGCAATACCGATGATGAGTGCTAGTGAAAAGTGTTCGGTCGTAGATCCACCAAGAATATACAAAACGACGAGTGCGATGAGGGTCGTCATGGAAGTATTGATCGAACGAGTGAAAGTCTGACTGACGGACTCGCCGACGATGTCGGAGAAGGCTTTCTTGCCCGAGGCATGCTGGAGATTTTCGCGGACACGGTCGAAGACCACGATGGTGTCATGGACTGAGAAACCGAGGACCACCAAGAGCGCGGTCACGAAAAGTGTGTCGACTTCATAGCCGAGGAAGTGACCGAAGATAGAAAAGACACCGACTGGGATGATCACGTCATGTGCGAGAGCAACGATGGCGACGAGACCGTATTTCCAAGAAGAAATCGGTTCGGAGACTTTGCGGAAGGCAAAGGTGATGAAAAGCACGATACCGAGGAGAACAAGGAATATCGAAACGAGGGATTTGCGGAGTGCTTCGGCGCCGAGGACGGGACCGATGGAGTCGAAGGTCTTCAAGACTCCGGCCGCAGGAACATTGCCGACAGTAGAAGATGCAGATGTATCAGAAACTGATAATGCACTCAAAACTGTTGCCTTCTCGATCTGATCAATAGGCTTCATACGTACAATATAACCATCATTACCAGAAGGACGGATAGATGCTTTGGAATCAATGGCAGAAATAGCTGTAGTGAGGACAGATTGATCAGGGCGACCTCCTGGATATGAGATCTCGACTAGTGTTCCTCCTGTAAAGTCTATGCCAGGCTTGAGTCCCCAGATAACCAACGACAGGAGCGATGCCCCGACCAAGATGGCTGAAAATGTATAGAAGAGTTTTCGATATTTGATGACCCACATGTTAGTTTGTTTTCTTGAGGCGAGTAAAGCCGTTACTGATAAGGAAGGTGCTGAGCTTGGTTGTGCGTGAAGGTGCAGCCGCATAGAGGAAGAGACGTGATGCAGTGATGGCAGTAAACATCGAGACGATCACGCCCACGAGGAATACCAAGGCAAATCCTGTGATAACCGCCGTCGATCCGAAGTAGTAGAGGATCAACCCTGTAATGATACTGGAAATATTTGAGTCACGGATAGAGAGCCAAGCGCGGGCGAATCCTTCGTGCATAGCATCCCAGATACCACGACCACGAGCAAGCTCCTCCTTCATGCGCTCGAAGATGAGGATGTTGGCATCCACGGCCATACCGATAGACAGGATGAAGCCAGCAATGCCAGCTGCAGTCAGTGTGACCGGAATGAGCTTGAACAATGCCAACATGAGCGCTGTATAGACACCGAGGGCGATGACGGCGATAACACCTGGTAGTCTGTACCAGATGATCAAGAAGATAGCGATAATGATGAATGCGACTATACCAGCTTTGATACCACCATTGACGGCCTCAGCACCCAGTGATGGGCCGATAGTCTGAGTAGAGATAAGTGTTATAGGAACTGGTAGTGCACCATAGTTCAGATCTCGTACGAGCTTCTTGGCTTCATCAATACCGAACGAACCACTTATCTGTCCCTTGCCATCAGATATCTGATCACGAATAACTGGTACTGATATAGGTGCACCATCAAGGAAAATACCTAGATAATTTCCGATATTATCTTTTGTAATTTTTGCAAAAAGATCACGACCTTCGGAAGTAAAATTCAATCCAATCACAGGCTGATTTGTTGTAGTATTGAACTCAAGATTGGCTCTGGCAACCATACGGCCTGTGAGCCCAGTCTCCTTGAACAACTTTATGTATTCAAGCTGCTGTACAGATGTACTAGAAAAGTTTACTGACTGCTTTTGAAACTCGTTCATTGCATCAGCCGTGACAAGGCGAAACTCTAGAGATGGTGTAGCACCTATAGAACGGACGGCTTCATCTACATCCGTAACTCCAGGAAGCTCTACAATGAGCTTGTAGGCACTCTCTTTGGATGATAGTGCCGCTCCCTGCTCTGTCTGCACTAGGGCCTCAGATACACCAAAAATATTGACACGGCGCTCTACGACATCGCGGAGTGAAGACATGGAGTCTGCAATATCTGTAGTAGCGAGCTTGGAAATATCAGCCTGATATACGAGGTGTGTACCACCAGAAAGGTCGAGACCGAGACGGAACTTCTTCGAACCACCAGAAACCTCAGATGAGTAAACAAAATAGCCGATTGCGGCTGCGAGGATGAGGAGCATGACTGCCTTGGCACGGTGTTTTAACATATCAGGATATTAGGGCATTTTACGGATTTATGCAATATGAGCCCCGCGGTTATGACATGTGTTTTTTCCTGTTGAACAGGGCTACCACGAACACCTCCTACCACAAGGTCTCCTTCAACATGAAAAAAAACATGTCATAACTGCGGGGCGAAATATAATTCCTGCGTAAAATGTTACTAAACACCCTGTCTCGAAAGTATTGACTTCAAAGTCTGAAGACCGATACGAATATCGAGCATGAGAGAACGATTTTTCACATAGAAAAGATCGTAAGATAGCTTGTCGCGAGTATCATTGACTGCTACTGCGTGATGAGGATGAGTACGATGATATATCTGCGCCCAACCAGATAGTCCTGGCTTGATAAGGTGACGAGCATTGTAGTACGGGATCTCCTTTTCATAGAGTGATACTAATGCTGGCAACTCTGGACGAGGACCGATGAGAGATTGATCACCTTTGATAACACTCCAGAGCTGTGGAAGCTCATCGATACGAGTCATACGGATGATCTTGCCAACACGAGTGACCTTGAGTTTGGATTTGCCTCCATTACCTCCGTAGACTCCCCCATCATTGGCCGTCATGCTGCGAAACTTCGACATGAAGATGGGCTTACCATTCTTGCCAACACGTTCCTGCGTCACGAAGAAAACCCCGTGATCATCAGCTTTGATGGCAATATAAACAAATGGATATATGACTATTGATATGAGGCCGAGTACACTAGCCAAAATAATATCTGTGATACGCTTCACAGTATCATAAATACGACGCGTACCGAGTGCTGTGACACTATTCTCAACCAACCAACGTTCTCCAACCATAGACAGTGGTATGCGATCAAATACTGATTCATACAACCTACTCGCATCTATGACTTGTACGCCAGAAAATATAAGTGAGTACAGAAAAGGTACTGAAGCCTCAACCTTATTGTCATGCAAATTGGCTACAATGATAGAAGCACCAAATCGTTTCACTGCTTCTGCGACTCGAGATACTGTTTCGTCGACTGAATCATGAGGGTGTATTACTTCCTTGAATGTGAGTCCATATTGACCACTATCATTGATCTCATTATATAGATCTTGGACATCATCACCATCACCGATCAATATTGCCGGCTGTTTCCTAGATATATTGATGACAGGAAACATCACTATCCTCCAGATGAATAGGATAAGCGTCGAAACCAATATATATATAAGCAGATTTGTCTTGGGGGTAATCGTAGCTGGAGCAAAATAGAAGAAAATAATTCCAATAATAAAATTTATAACT
>CAYTZE010000034.1:0-6344 GCA_964442415.1 uncultured Candidatus Saccharibacteria bacterium | reverse complement strand
TCATGGGCGATGCCAGTAAGAAGGTGCAGAAATTTGTCGCCACAACGACGACAATTTCAAATGTTTTGAATAAAGCTGACGCGTTGGTTCTGTCGCAAAGCATGGCACCAGAAAACATTTCAGCTGAGTTAATTAAATTATTAAAACCACACAAACTCATATATGAAAAAACAATTACGAAATCATCGTCTTTATCGAAAAGTTCATTTTCTGCAAGATCGTCACAAACATCAAAGAAATCAGCCAATCAAAGGAAAAAGGACCCGCCAGATCCATTTGCAGGGCTACTTGAGGAGAATAGATTCAATCTGAAAGAACGGGGAACTATCAAAATCACTTCTGATGGGCAGAATATAATAGTAGGAGGGGAGACCTCGGTAAAGTAGTTATTTGATCAAGCCGGCTTTGCGGAATGTGGCGTAGGCGCCGTTCTTCTGGATGGTGCGGAGGCCGCGTGCTGAGACGTTGATGCGAATGGATTTCTTGAGCTCAGGGATGTAGATACTCTTCTTCTGGAGATTTGGGTAGCGACGAATCTTGCCGCAGGGATTGAACTGCGTTGCACGGGTCCTGTTGGAGTAGCGTCCTCCGACGACTGAACCTACTTTGGTTATTGCGCATACTTTTGCCATAGGTAGAGCATGGTATCATAGGTGTTAATATTATTCAAATCATAGACACATGATCACAGTTATTACCCTTGTTATCCTTTTGCTCTCCATCATCATCCACGAAGTCTCTCACGGCTACATGGCTGACTATCTCGGCGACCCGACAGCACGCTTGCAGGGGAGACTCACTCTCAATCCGCTGAAACACATAGATCCGGTCGGCTCTATTTTGGTACCAATTCTGACATCAATGGCAGGATTCACCTTCGGTTGGGCCAAGCCAGTTCCATACAATCCCTACAACCTGAAGAACAAACGCCAAGGAGAGTTCCTGATCGCTGCAGCTGGACCAGTCTCAAATCTAGTTATCGCACTCATCTTCGGAACTATGATTCGTTTCGCTATACCCGTAGCTTTGTCGGGGAGTGTTTTTGCGCAACAATTCATAAATATCACTACATATATTGTATTGATCAATATCATATTAGCAGTCTTCAATCTGATCCCCATCCCGCCACTGGATGGCTCGAAACTGCTATTTTCGTTCTTCCCGCAACAGTATGGGCGTGTGCGCATGATGCTTGAGGCATATGCACCAATCCTTATTTTTGTGGTCGTCTTTTTCCTCTGGAAAGTTGTCTCGCCGATAATAACGCCTATTTTCAAGCTTTTTACGGGGATTAGTTTCTAAATAAGGTCACAGAAAAGGGTAGTTGACAATAGTTTAAGTAGGTGCTATATTACTTTCCGTACCGGTACATTGCAAGCGCAAAAGTTCGGCGCGAGGCATAGCCAAACCAAAGCGTTGAGGCAGAGCCAAACCCTAGCGGCCGTATACGATTGGATTGATTGGTAATTGTGCGTCTCAATCGCTACTGGCCAGCATCGAGGGTCATCGCCGACAAGCCGCGAATGGGCACCATGTGTCCTAGGGTCGAGTAAACTGACCAGTCTCGACCTAAAAATACTGGTTACTGGTGCGTCGCACTTCTTTCTCTCTCCGTGCTTCGCACCAGTCAATTTCACCCTCGAAAGAACTAGTTCCTCCGACGGGGGTACTCGGAGGGTTACATGAATCACTGCATTCGTGTGACCCTCTTTTTTTATTGTATGAATATCCTGTGCAGGGTAGACCCGCGGAAAACCTTGCCTCTTTTCATATATATGGTAAGGTATGCCCACTGTCTCTCTAGGGGTAATCCATAGAGAACGGCACATTATTAACGGCAAGAATGAGTAATCGCCTTGGTAGGTAGGGGACATCCCCGCCACTCAAACCAAAAGCGGTGAAGAATTCAGAATTGCCACAAACACAAGAGATATGAGGTAAGAGATACGAGTTATGAAATTTCATATCTCATATCTCCTAGCTCATACCTCATATTACCAATGCCTACCATCAATCAACTCACCAAGCGCAACCGTACTCGCTTCACTAGGAAGTCGAAGTCTATTGCGCTTACCCGTACGTTCAATAGTATCAAGAACCATCCGATATTCTTCCCGGCACCATTCAAGCGTGGTGTATGCGTGAAGGTCACCACCAAGACACCGAAGAAGCCGAACTCAGCTATCCGCAAGATCGCTCGTGTTCGTCTGTCCAATGGTATGGAAGTCACCGCCTATGTTCCAGGTGAGGGACACAACCTCCAAGAGCACTCAGTTGTACTCCTCCGTGGTGGTCGCGTGAAGGACGTCGGTCTCCGCTACACAGTAGTCCGCGGAGTTCTCGACGCTGCTGGAGTAGAGAAGCGCAGGAAAGGTCGTAGCCAATACGGAAATAAGAAGCCAAAAGCGGCTAAATAATATCAAGAGGTACGAGCTAAGAGATATGAGATACGAATAAAATTACACTTCATACCTCTTACCTCCTAGCTCATACTTCATCAAATACCATGCGAAGAAAACTAAACATCAAAAGAGAGCTCAAGCCAGATATCGGATACCAGTCGCTCAAGTTGGGCAAGTTCACCAACTACATCATGGAGTCAGGCAAGAAGAACGTAGCGCGTGCTATCGTCGCTGACTGTATGACCATGATCAAAGAAAAGGCAAAAGTAGAGGCTCCTCTCGAAGTTTTCGAGATGGCTCTCAAGAATACTATGCCAGCTATGGAAGTCCGTTCACGCCGTGTCGGTGGTGCGAACTACCAGGTTCCTCGCGAAGTCCGTCCAGAGCGCCGTTTGGCACTCTCGATGAAGTGGATCATCGAGGCCGCTCGTGGCAAGAAGGGCAAGCCGATCGCCGAGAAGTTGGCTGACGAGATCATTGCCGCTTCCAAGAACGAAGGTGAAGCGATCAAGAAGCGCGAAAACATGCACAAGATGGCTGATGCCAACAAGGCGTTCGCTCACTTTGCTTGGTAACTTATTCCTATTCACACGTTTTACACTCTTGATGTCGCAATTTGCGACATCAAGTTTGCGTATGGGTGATAGTATTGTGGTATGCCCACAAAAGAACTTACAACAAGTTTGAATATTGCTGCTACACCAGAGTTTCTCAGTAGAAGGATTTTCGTTATCCGCGGAAAGAAGGTAATGCAGGATTTCGATTTGGCGGAATTGTATCAAGTTGAGACAAAGCGCCTGAATGAGCAAGTAAAACGTAATTTAGAAAGGTTCCCAGATGATTTCATGTTTAGACTTGATCCGAAGGAAATTGAATCATTAAACCGGTCGCAATTTGCGACTGGTTCGCAAAAACATCGCAGCAACAAGCTCGTACCCTACGCCTTCACCGAACTCGGCGTAGCCATGCTCTCATCTGTCTTGAATAGTGATCGTGCGGTCCAAATGAACATCTTCATCATGCGTGCATTCGTCCAACTACGCGAGATGCTCGTAACCAACAAGGATATGGCTGAGAAGATAGGGAATATTGAAAAAGAACAAAGAAAGCAGGGGAGAGATATCGGAGATCTGATCGTTGTGGTCAACAGTTTGGTGAAGGAGAAGACGAAGTTGAAGAGTGCGATTGGGTTTCAAATAGTTTGATTATTTGACCCATTTCCTGTATCGTATGCCTTACTAAAGAGGCACACTTCTTTTTTTATTTATCATTATTTACCACTAACCTTGAGGCCTGAGACACATTAGAGCCTTATAAAACAACCACATGAACCGCGACTATCCACTCGAGCGCATGCGTAACTTCGGTATCATCGCCCACATCGATGCTGGGAAGACCACCACGTCAGAGCGTATCCTCTATTACACTGGCATGATCCACAAGATCGGCGAGGTGCACGAGGGTGAGACGACTACTGACTGGATGGAGCAGGAGCGCGAGCGCGGCATCACCATCACGGCTGCAGCCATCACGTGTTTTTGGAATCCAACATACATGCGTGGCGTGAAGGGGGCAGATGGCAAGGATGATGTCTCGAAGAAGGTTCGTTTCAATATTATCGATACGCCAGGACACATCGACTTTACTGTAGAAGTGAAGCGCTCTCTCCGCGTACTCGACGGTGCAGTCGTGGTTTTCGACGGTGTGGCAGGTGTCGAGCCACAGTCTGAGACAAACTGGCGCTATGCTGATGAAGGTAACGTGCCACGTCTCTGCTTTATCAACAAGATGGACCGCATGGGCGCTTCATTTGAGCGTTCATACAAGTCTATCCTTGAGAGACTCAATAAGCATGCGGTTCGATTCCAGCTCCCTATAGGTAACGAAGCCGATCATGTTGGCGTCGTCGACCTTATGAAGATGAAGGCCTATACATTCTCAGGCGAGAAGGGTATCGACATCATCGAAGCAGAGATCCCAGCTGATCTCGCAGCAGATGCCAAGAAATACCGCGCAGAAATGATCGAGAAGATCGTCGAGACTGATGATGCAGCTATGAGCTCCTTCCTCGAAGGTAAGGAGTTCAGTATCGATGAGCTCAAGGCACTCACTCGTAAGGCTGTTATTGCCAACAAGATCTTCCCAGTATTCACAGGATCTGCTCTCAAGAACGTCGGTGTTCAGCTGGTTCTCGATGCAGTCGTTGATTATCTCCCATCTCCGCTCGATATTCCAGCTATCAAGGGTATCGATCCGAACACTGGCGCAGAAATATTCCGCCACGCTGATGATAGTGAGCCTTTCTCAGCGCTTGCATTCAAGCTCCAGAATGACCCATTCGTCGGTGCACTCACATTCTTCCGTGTGTATTCGGGAAGTATCGAAGCTGGTACCTATATCTACAACGCCACAACTGGCAAGAAGGAGCGTCTCGGTCGTATCGTCCGTCTCCAAGCTGACAAGCGTGAAGAGGTCAAGAAGGTTTTCGCTGGCGAGATCGCTGCGGCAGTCGGGCTCAAAGACGCGCTTACCTCGCACACATTCTGTGATGAAGCACAGCCGATCATTCTCGAAACTATCAAGTTCATGGAGCCAGTGGTATCTCTACGTATCGAACCGAAGACCAAGGCTGATCAGGAAAAGATGGGTATGGCTCTCCGCAAACTCGGTAACGAAGATCCAACATTCCGTGTGACCAGTAACCCTGAGACGGGGGACACTGTCATTTCTGGTATGGGTGAGCTCCACCTCGAGATCATGGTTGATCGTATGAAGCGTGAATTCGGCGTCGAAGCCAATGTCGGTGAACCACAGGTGGCATATCGTGAGACTATCTTGAATAGCGCTGATGCTGAGAACAAGTACATCAAGCAAACAGGAGGTAAGGGTCAGTACGGACACGTTCGTATCACCTTGAAGCCGATGGAGCCACTAGTAGAAGGTGAGAAGATCCCGAAGAATGTGAAGCGTTATGATGACTTCGAGTTCATCAACTCCATCAAGGGTGGTGTGATCCCGAACGAGTTCATCCCAGCAGTCGAGAAGGGTGTGCACGAAGCTATGGATCGTGGTATCGTGGCTGGCTTCAAGATGGTCAACATCTCCTGTGAGCTCACCTTCGGTTCTTATCACGATGTCGACTCATCCGAAATCGCCTACAAGATCGCGGCTTCGCAGGCATTCCAGGATGCAGCTCGTCGTGCCAAGCCAGTTATCCTCGAGCCGATCATGAAGCTCGAAGTCATCGCCCCTGAGAAGTATATGGGTGACGTCAATGGCTCTATCGCTTCCAAGCGTGGTCAAGTCGAAGGCTCAGAACCACGCGGTCAGGCCATCGCTATCCACGCCAAGGTTCCGCTATCAGAGATGTTCGGCTACACTACCGCACTCCGTTCTATGACGTCTGGTCAGGGTTCGGCCATGATGGAGTTCGATCACTATGAGGTAGTACCAGGCAATGTCGAGAAGGAGATTGTAGAGAAGAGAAAGTAGTGTACAGAGTGTGTTGACATTGTGTTAGTACATGCTAAACTTTACATACAGTGGCCACACAGGCCCCCGAGATTCCCCGCCTTACGGCGGGGTTTCGATTTCTGTAGTTTCAATCAGACATAAAGATAGTTTCAAAATAACTTTCTCAAATACCCTCGTTTTTATTCGGCATATTTTTCTTAGCAACCTCTTAGTGCTTATTGATTTGACGTGTAATATTAATATGTCTCCAGGCAGACTTGTGCTATCCGTCCTGACTCTGTACGAATCTCTTCTAAGCTTGCTAGTTATAGGAACAACTAATGCCATATCAGCGGTTATCTTCTTAATAATAAGCACTGGGCGCACAAAATTTTCATTTTTTCCGTCTTGTTCCGATCCAATATTCACACCAATAGCACACCACCAGATTTCTCTCTCATGAAAATATTCATTGAAATTAGTATTATC
>CAYTZE010000033.1:0-6546 GCA_964442415.1 uncultured Candidatus Saccharibacteria bacterium | reverse complement strand
CTCGGGGTAGCTAGTCAGTGCGATCAACTCGCCCGTGTGAACATCCATTATCACACCCGCTCCACCAGCAAAACCAACACTATCTGCTATTGCTTTTATGTTACGAAATAGTGCTGACTGTACTCTACTATCTATGGACAGTACTACTGTATCTCCTTGTTCTGGTGGTCGAACAATATTTTGCGATATTATATCTCCATGCGCATTGACTTCTACCAACCTCGATCCATTCTTGCCCTGTAATGTGTCATCGAAATATTTTTCTACACCGGCCACACCCTCAAAGTCATCACGGAAATAGAAGCCGTTCTTGTCCTTGCTCGGATATTGAACATATCCTACAACATGAGACAGACCAGTCGTGGTTGCATATTGTCTTACTGCAACCACATCCTCTGCAGTACCTGATAATGTGCTTGTGGCAAGTATTACATCAGATTGCTTCGGTGCATTCCAGGATAACAGTGCGCCATTGCGATCAGTGATCACTCCTCTACCAGCAAATATAGGTATTGGCCTCAACATGTTGCGTTCACTACGCAATCGATAACCATCACCACCGATGATCTGAAGATTCCAGGATTGACCAATAAATATTAGAGACAAAATAATAAAAACCGCAAATATTCCGAAGAGAGTAATTCTGGATATGGGTCTCTCAATACGACCTTCAAATTGCGCAGTATCAAACTGCGGCAAATTGCGCGAATCTATCATAACCTCATCAGGCGCGATCTCCACTACCCGACGATGCCTGTTCCGAAAATTGAATATATTAAAAATCCATCTCATGCATATATCCTATCACTTATCACTATACCTAGGTATTGACAGTGAAGAATTATTCACGCACTATTTTCTTGAAAAGGAATGTAGTGCAGTAACATACAAATGTGACGATCACTCCAACATATGCATATATATTTGGAGTAAGACTAAAATTGAAAAGTGCATCATATACAAATCCAGCAAGCACGATTTCCCAAAAGTATCTGTACTTTGATAATCCGATAATGCCCACAGGTAATGCGACGAACCACCAAGCGTGTATGACTGCGATCAGCATCACTATATCCAAAAATATTCTTGTCGTGTTTCTATTCTTGGTCATTATTACTTCGTATTGACGATAACCCAACGTAATTGATATATGTTTATTACAGGAGAGAATAAAACTGTTTCGAATGGCTGTGTTGGATCTGATACCAATGCAGTGACGACGCCAAATGGTCGACCCTCAAGAGATGCACCAACAACATAATCTCCCTTTTTTACGTGGGCGTCTCTAGAAATCTGCGCTTCGTACTGTCCACCACCCATACCTATAGCAGTAGCTGGAGTATCACTCGAACCTATCAAGACATCATAGTGTTCACCTGGTGATGAAAACAAGCGAACTGTAGCTGTGTGAGATAGTACACTACTCACTCGACCAATATGTATGGATCCAGGAGTGTATACCTGACTACTTGTAGAAATACCTTGTGAACTTCCGATATCAATCATAAATTCATCATACAAAGTTGCTGGTGGATGCTTGATAACTGCTGCGAGTACACGACCATGAGTAGACTGCTTGAACAATGCATCTGTAGAGCTGACTGATGTTCTGCCCAGGATTTCTTTCAGTCTAGTATTTTCATCCTCGAGAGAAAGTATCGATGCTGACTGTATATCACGGTCCATGAGTGCTAGCTTCAATGACTCATTCTCAGTAAGCAATGACTCTGGTGACTGAAGTGAACCACTCATAACAGAAAATTCTATATTCCAGAATGGTCTAGCTATAGTAGTAAATACAGCTGAGAAAAAATATGGAAAGAATATTTGCACCAAGATAATAATAACAACAATCGTAGCAATTATAATGCCAACAAATCGTGCCAGGCGCTGATATGGACGTTTATGAGCTTGAAGGTAAGTCATCTTCACTTTGGATAAGTACTGAACGATATGCATCTAGATCCTCAAGAACTATCCCTGCTCCACGGGCTATAGCCGTCAAAGGATCATCTGCTATTGAAACTGGTATATTGAGACTCTCAATAAGAAGTTGGTCGAGTCCTTTGATGAGTGCACCACCACCGACCAAGTGTATACCTCGCTTCATAATATCAGAAAGTATTTCTGGTGGAGTAGTCTCGAGAACCTCCTTGGTAGACTCGACCAGTATCTCGATAGACTGACCGATAGCCTCACGGATATCCGAGTCAGTTATGATAACCTCGCGTGGCAATCCAGTGATCAGATCACGTCCACGTATAGTCGTCTCCAATGGCTCCTTTGAAATAACTGCACCCACTGCTAACTTCACCTGTTCTGCAGTAGTTTCTCCAATAAGTATTTTGAATTCATTGCGAATATAAGAGATGATGTCATTATTCAGTTTATCTCCTGCTATCTTGAGATTCTTTGAACGTACGATACCTCCGAGCGAAATAACAGCGATATCAGTCGTGCCACCACCGATATCGATGATCATAGAACCTACTGGATCATGTATAGGTAGTCGAATACCTATAGCACCAGCCATAGGTTGTTCTATGATGTATACCTCACGTGCACCAGCATTTCGAGTCGCATCACGTACTGCTCGAACTTCAACATTCGTCACTCCTGATGGAACACCGACAACCACTCTTGGACCCAAAAATTTCTTCGGCAGATACTCACCTGCTCGTCTCATCAAATACGCGAGCATCTCCTCGGTAACCTCAAAATCTGAGATCACACCATCGATCAGTGGCTTCACAGCAACGATGTGCGTAGGTGTGCGACCGAGCATATCTTTTGCGGTCTGACCCACTGCCACCACCTGACCAGTCTTTTGATTGACTGCGACTACCGATGGTTCATTGACGACAATACCCTTGCCACGCACATAAACAAGCGTGTTAGCAGTGCCAAGATCTATACCAATATCATTGGAAAATTTACCAAAAAATTTGTTCTTGTGTTCCTTAAACATGCGTACACCATATCATATTACTAGGTATTGTGAAGGTATTTCAAAAAAGAAATATTGTTTTGCTATGAGGATTTATTGTATTGATGATAGTAGAACCATCTCAACATTTCCCGTCCTTCTATCCTTGATCTCAGCAGAACCTTCTTTCAGTGTTTTGGCACCGATAGTGATACGTTTGGATATACCTATAAGGTCAGAGTCTGAGAATTTCTCACCTGGTGTAGCATCTCGATCATCATATAGAACTTCAACTCCATTTGTAATCAATCGCTCATATACTTCATCGGCAGCTTTCTTGACTTGGCCTGCCTCGTCATTCAAGGCTATAAGATGTATAGCAAATGGTGAAACAAACTCAGGCCAGACCAAACCCTTGTCATCTGACCAAAGTTCAGCAATAGTTCCCATTACTCGTCCAGGACCGATACCATAACTACCCATAATAACTGGCTTTGACTTCCCTTCTGCATCCTTATAATTCAAACCTAGTGCCTCTGAAAATTTCGTACCGAGTGAGAATATATTACCTACCTCGACAGCCTTCTTCTCCTTGAGGTCAGACTTTTTGACACCGAGATCTTGGAGTACCTCGTCATTCATGACCTCTTTGTTGATAGCGATCTTTTTGCCTTCATCTACGAATATAGTATCCTCGCCTGCATCAGTTATAGTTTGGAATTCGTGTGAGTATTTCGAAAATGAGCCACCCGCTGCAAATGTTACATATGTCTGACCACCAAGTCCTAGACGATCGAACACACGAACATACGCCTTCCTAGCTTGCTCATAAAAGTCTTGATGTGCCTTTTCGTCAATATTAAATGAATACAAATCCTTCATCAGGAATTCTCTCGCACGCATGATGCCAGACTTGGCGCGTTCCTCATTGCGGAACTTGGTCTGGAACTGATAAACAGACTTGGGCAAATCCTTGTAAGAACGTACGTGATCAATCATTAGTTTTGTCAGCGGCTCTTCGTGCGTAAATCCAAGACCTACTTCTGTGCCATTTTTGAGCTTTGACTTGAACCAATTGTCGACAACAGCATCATCCCAGCGATTGGTTGCTTCCCAGACTTTCTTGTCTTGAAGCGAAGAAAGATGCACCTCCTGGCCACCGATAGAGTTCATCTCCTCACGAATGATAGCTACAATCTTCTCAAGTGTTCGCAATCCCAGTGGCAGGAATGAATAGACTCCCGCCATCTCCTTGTTTATGAATCCTGCACGTATAAGGAGTTGGGCGTTCTTGGCCACCTCATCCTTGGGTGCTTCACGACGTGTCTTGGTAAATAGGTGTGATTGTTTCATAACATTTATATTAGCATTACCACAAAAATTGACCAATTCATCTGTACTTTCAGAAAAATAGCAAGTAAGAACTTGTCACAATACTCATCTAAATAATTTTGCTATATCCTTGTATGTCACAACGATCATAAGAAGCATGAGCAAAGCAAATCCAATACCATTTATGGCATTAGTAAATTTTGCTGGTATACGTCGTCGAATAAGGCCTTCTATGAGTACAAAAATAGTGCGTCCGCCATCGAGTGCCGGGAACGGAATCAGGTTAATAACACCAAGATTTATAGATATAAGTGCAGTGATCATGATGAGATATGTGAATCCGAGTTTGGCAGCACTCCCTACTATCCCTGCAATGCCGACTGGACCACTGACATCTGAGAGATGTGCTGTCCCATGGAAGATATTTGCCACGAATGTGTAGAGTCCACTTGCTGTATCTCGTATCATGATGAGCATATAATGAAAACCTTCACCAATAGCAGTAAAAAATGGTAATCGCAGATCACCAACATTCTGCATGGAAATGCCAATAGCGTATTTCTCCTCAACCAGTCCTTTGACAGGTGTAGGTGTGATAGATACATTTCCACCTTCACGCGCAACCTCAATAAATATTGTTTTTCCTTGACTATTACTGATCAGATCTTGTACCTGCTGTATTGTCGTAGCATCACGTATCACATCTCCTTCCATAAATCCGGCCTTCGCGGCAGGTGAATCAGGTGCAACATAGGTAACCATTACACGTTCATTGCTGAAATTATTTATATATTTTTCAAACCCATCATGAGTAGCCGTTACTCCTGACAAAAACGATACAGAATACAATATCCAAGCAAACAAAAAGTTGAATGTAACTCCAGCAACCAGCACGATCACCTGTTTCCATCGGGGTTTGTTGACGAAACTTCGTGCAGCATCTGGACCGTTGGTAGACTCCTCATCTGGATCTTCGCCATGTATCTTCACATATCCACCGAAAGGAATCAGATTCACCCCATACTCCGTCTCGCCTCTTTTCCACACAAATATCTTGGGACCAAATCCTAGCTTGAAGGCATCTACACGAATACCACTAGCACGAGCAGCCAGAAAATGACCAAGCTCGTGGACGAAGATGAGGATTGCGAGAACGATAATGAAGATAAGTGCGGTGGTCATGTTGTGTGTGTTGCTGTTATTCTAGTTCGTTTGTCATATTTGCGAATTTGTGTCATACCTGCGAAGGCAGGTATCCAGAATCACGGACCTAAAATAAAGTTATTAGTTCTGGACCCCTGCCTTCGCAGGGGTGACACAAAGGTTAGCCAATTATTTCTTTCTCTTTTTTAGAGTACGCCTCATCCAACTTTTTAATCGTATCATCCACTAACTTCTGCGTATCGTTCTTGAGCCTGAAGATATCATCTTTGCCATAACCACCTTCTTTCTCTTTTGCGGTGAGATCCTTGATGACAACGTCGCGATGACCACGAACCTGCTTCTTGGACTCCTCAAGCTTCTCCTTGGCAGTCTTGGCGATCTGCTCACGTCGCTCGCCAGTAAGCTCGGGAAACATAACTCGAAGTCCTTGATCATCAACTACTACGGCCATACCTAGATTTGCCACAGTAATAGCCTTCTCAATCTCCTTGGTCTGACTCTTGTCCCAAGGAGCAATCCTCAATGTACGTGCACCTTCGATAGTCACGCTGGCCACCTCCTTCAAGGCCATGGGTGCGCCATAGACCTCGACCTTGACCGAGTCGAGGACAGCCGGTGAAGCTTGACCGGTGCGGATCTGCTGGAATTCTTTTTTGAGCCACTCTTCGGTGGATGCAAGATGTTTCTTGAATGGGTTGAAGTCGTATGCCATAAGTAAATCAGATTATTCTAATAAAAAGAGTATAGCACAGTCTTTTATATATTTAACGCTACATATTCCAAAAGCATTTTGACACTAGGTGCGCGGTCATTCAGATATTTGCGAGCAATTTCAATTGCCTCGAGCTCTTTCATACCCCCCTTTACTCCTTTTTCATTATAAACAGTGAGTTGAATTGCATTAACTAAATCAATAGCGTCCTGCTTACTTTTTTTCTCTTTGGTAATATCCTCAACCAACTTCTTCACTACCTCAAGTCGCTTCGCGGGAGATAATTTGATGAAATTCTTTGCTTCATCCGTCAATTCACTATTCAACGTACTATTATCGCTATTACTTCCCTTCTTCCCTGCCAAATCACCAGTCCAATTCAGCACTGACATTCTCGATCTAACTGTCGGTA
>CAYTZE010000032.1:0-6584 GCA_964442415.1 uncultured Candidatus Saccharibacteria bacterium | reverse complement strand
CATTTCTTTTCCCCCCTCAGGAATTACTTTTTCTATAATGAGGTGGCCGTCTCGAAATGACGCGGCTGTCACTTTCACTCGCATTTGTTTACCATCGTGAGCGACAAAGAAGAATGCTTGCGGCCACTCGTGGTAGGCTTGGATTTTCCTGAACGTCGCGTATTCATCGCCCGCATTCTTCTCACTGTTGGCAAGATCAATGAGCCCATCTTCCTTCTTGATCTTCTTGGTATACGTCGCCTGTGAATGATCCTGTTCCTTTTCGGCAATTTTTCCTGCCACCCAATCTGGGAGGATTGAAGAGAGAAGTTGTGCACCTTCACGCGCCATCATTTCCTCGAATTCCTCATAAGTCAGCCACTCATTTATCACTACTTCTTTTTGACTGATGATAGGTCCATGATCCATTTCTGCATCTATCCGCATAATAGTGACTCCAGTCTGCTTGGTATCATTTAGAATAGCCGTCTGGAGTGGGGAAGCGCCACGATAGTGTGGTAATAATGACGGATGAATGTTCAGTGTTTTATGCTTCGGAATATCCAAAATAACTTGCGGAATTATTTTTCCATAGGAGGCAACTATGAAGACATCAGAAGCACTAGACAGTTGAGTTTTCATTGAATCAATAGTAGCGCCTGTATCAGTAGTATTCGTACTCAAAATACTCGCACCCAACTTTTCTGGAGTAATAACTTTGATACCTTTCTCAATCGCCCAGGTCTTCACGACATTCGGTGTCATGATCAACTTCCTGCCTTGTTGTTTATCAGGAGTTGTGACAATTAGACTTGGTGTAAAGCCGGCCTTCGCCATCTCATCCAATACGATCGTCGAGAAGCGTGATGAGCCGAAAAAGGTGTAGTCGATATTCATTGTAGTTGGGATTGGTAAATAGTAAACAGTAAATAGAATAACTGATCTTCTGCTTACGGTTTACTGTTTATTCTGTAGCTCTGCGATTTCCTCCTCACTCATCTCCCAAACTTGATCAGCCTTCTCGATGAAGAGGACACCATCGAGGTGGTCTGTCTCATGCTGGAATATCTGTGCCAAAAGTCCGGATGCGCCACGCTCTATCTTCTCGCCCTTCTCATTGTAGGCGCGGATGGTGGCACGAGTGGAACGTTTGACCTTGCCATAGAGCCAGCGTACCGAAAGACACCCTTCCTCCATCTCTTTCTTGTCGCGAGATAGCTTGAGAATTTTGGGATTGATGAAGACAAGTGTACCGCCAGGACCAGTGTATTCTTTGTCTGCTTGCCTCAAGAGATCACCAGTAACTACGAATATGCGTAAAGGTACATTTATTTGTGGAGCGGCGATAGCAATACCATCTTTCTGCTCTGCCATCGTAGCAACCATGTCAGCAATTATGTCATCGATCTTCTTAGTACCAATTTCAGCTATTGGAACCTCTTTTGCCTTGCTATGAAGAGTTGGATGTTCACGTTGTAGTATATCTCGTATCATGAAGAAACAGTAACATGAATTTGCCAAACAGTAAATATTCTATAGCAAACTCTCTGGATCAATTTTCACCTTCACATCAGGTGGTAAATTCCTCAATTTTCCTAGTAGATCAGAGTTAGGCCAGCCACCTTCAGGGAGTTTCAACAGTCCATGAATGATGGAGTTGCCTCGAACTGTGGCAGTGAAAGCTGGGAAAACATCGATTTCTTTCGGCTCAAGAGACTTCTGAACTTCAGCCATCTTGTGAGCAATCTTTTCCTTTTTGCCTTCAATAGTTATTTTAATAAGCGTGGAATATGGCGGGTATGAGAACTGCTTGCGCTCATCGAGAGTTGTACGATAGAAGTCACTCAAGTTTCCTTTGAGGGCAAAATCAAAAACTTTCTCTTCTGCTTTGCGTGTCTGCACAAGGATAGATTTGTTAGCCATACTGCGAAGGCGTACGAGCATATACATGATCTTCTCGGGGATGCGGAAGTCGGGTAGTGCAAAGAGAGAGTCGAGAGACGCGACAGCAATGTGGTCAATATTTTCAGCGAGATGAACTAGTGTCATTTCAGTACCTAGAAGGATGCTCCCAGGCTTGTCTCGGAAGCGTTCGAGAGTGGTCCTGATCTGAACATCGGTCTTGGTGGTGTCAGCATCTATTTTGAAAACGTCGAGATCAGGAAATTTTTCCTTGATAGACTCTTGGACTTTGTCGATACCGATGCCGAGTGGGGTGAGTCGCCAACTATCACAGTTGACGCAGACTTCATCAGCACTCCTGCGCTCGCCACAGGTGTGACACATGAAGAAATTCTTACCAGTTTCCTTGGATGTATGAAGGACTACAGGTGCAGAACAATTCTTGCAGAGAACGATAGTTTCGCAATCACTACAGATAGTTACGGGCGAAACACCGCGACGGACGGTCAGGATGAAGAGGTGTGTACTCTCTTGCTGATTGTGGACGATGAGTTGTTCGAGCTCTTTGGAAAGCACCCGGAATAGCGGTAGAGTAGTAGTTTCAGGCTCCGCAAAAGATGCAGGAATAGGTCGGTCCTCTATAGGTCTCTTCATATCGATGAGGACGTCAGTGGCGCTCGAGATGGAACGCCATTTGAATGGGGAACCTTGGGCGATCTCGTGGTTTTCGAGTCGGTGGAGAGTTTCGATGCGCAGCAAATTGTCGGCTCGATATACTGTTTGCTTTCGTGCGCGTGAGATAGTCTCGAGTGCAAAGCGCATGTCCATATATGGATGAGCGATATTCACCCATCCACGTGCGTTCTCTCGTTCAATGATGACTGTATCAATGTCAGAACGAGGTAAAATCGAGAACGAACTGGTAGCAACAACTACGATAGGATGATTGGTTTCTGCTATATTCTGCCACGTCCCCATGATTTCTTTTTTTCCAAGCTTGCTATGAAGGGTAAATATGTATCCTTCAATACCCTTAGTAAGTCTTGCTGTTATATTTTTTGCATCTTCTATAGTTGGTACATAAATAACAACTGATCTCTTGCGTGCGAACTCCTGTCTGATGAGGCTTCTCCATGAACCGATACGATCCTCATCATCGCCTTGGATCGCAAATGTTTCGTCGATAGCAGTGATACGAGCAGGAGTAGAGGTTGGCATATCTATCTTGTGTGCTTGTTCCATGAGTATGTCTGCGACCATAGTATCGATGATAGATCCGACATTGGTTGCATAATATTCAGCCAATTTCTTGCACGCATCAATGTATGCAGGAGGAAAGAATGCAGTCGTTTTGACCTTGCCAAGTTTCTTGAGGGCAAAAGATGCATCTTTTATATCACCTTTCATATCAGCAACCGGACGAACACTAGTCACTATGGCATGAATACTCTTTGACCTTAATGGAACCGAAACAATAGCGCCAACAGGCATGTCTGAGGCAGTGAAGTACGATAGTTCACCAACCATTTTCGAGCGTGAGAGCGGAATGACGGTAATGATGTTCATAGGTTATTTATAGCCTGATTTGTCTAATTAGTCCAAACCTATTAGAATGACATTTCACATGTCCACCACACCGTCATTCATCATACAAGGCCTTGCGGGTAAGCGAACACTCAAGGGCACAGTTCACATTAACGGAGCCAAAAACAGTGCTTTGAAGGCCATGGCGGCTGCGATACTTTTCGATGCACCCGTAACACTCGAAAATATTCCTGATACGGCAGATGTGAAGATGCTCACGATGATATTGGAGAAGTTGGGGGCGAAGGTATGTGGAGGGGAGACCTCCACAATCATCGATCCGACGGGGATCCATACGACACAGATAGATCAGGATTTGGCGGGTGGGATGAGAGCGTCGGTAGTTCTGACTGGTCCGCTACTTGCACGTTTCAAGAAATCAACTTTTCCAGCCCCAGGTGGATGTGTGATCGGTGCGCGACCGATCGATCTTTTTTTGGCTGGATACAAAACCATGGGTATGAGTGTAAGTGAGAGTGACTGCATGTACAATATTACCTCACCAGAATCATTGGGGAGTAGTGAGATAGCTTTTGAGAAAATATCGGTGGGTGCGACAGAGACACTCATGATGGCGGCAGTGCTTGGTGATGGAAAAGTCACATTGAACAATTGCGCACGCGAGCCAGAGATCGTGAATGTGGCTGAGTGGCTCAATTCTTGTGGTGCGCATATAAAAGGTGCAGGTAGTTCTGTAATTGAAATAGAAGGAACGAAGGGGAAGCTACTTTCTCCTAAGAAATCATTTGTAACTATTCCAGATCGTATTGAGGCAGGAAGTTTCCTACTTCTTGCCGCACTCTGCGGGGAAGATATTGTCATCGAGGACTGCAGGCCTGATCACTTGAGTGTCTTGGTAAAAGCACTCAAATCTTCTGGAGTTGATATGGAGGTGAGTGAGCGTGCCATCTGGGTTAGGAATGATCCTCAGTCACCAGTCATTTTTAAGGCTTTTAATGTAGAAACCAAAGAATATCCTGGACTAGCAACTGATGTGCAACCACCTGTCGTAACATTCCTCACACAAGCGGAAGGACAGAGTAAGGTTGTTGAGACTATTTTTGAAGGTCGTTTCAAATATATAGAAGACCTCATCGTCCTTGGTGCAGATATCACCTCTGTTGGTCCGCAGGAAATCATTGTGAAGGGTCCTATTTCTTTCAAACAGCCTACTGACAATACCGAGCTCACCGCTCACGATATCCGCGCTGGCTTCGCAGTGGTCATGGCAGCACTCCTAGGTGAAGGTACATTCAAGGTCAATAATGTGCACCTCATAGATCGTGGGTATGAGAGGTTGGAGGAGAGGTTGAGGGCGTTGGGGGCGAAGGTGGAGAGAGTATAAACACAAAAGTCCCCGAGGGGACTTTTGTTTTGCAGGTTCGATCTTTGTTCCGACCCTGGACATCAACTATGAGGTAATTATAGTCTTTCAGGACATCATAAGTCAAGTAAAATTATTATATATTAAACTGGTGGACCTGACGGGGATCGAACCCGCAAACCCTAGTTGATGTCCAGGGTTGGAGACCACTCCACAGGCCCACGGAGGACACTTTGTCCACCTGATAGTTACAGTATCAGTTGGAGATGAAGAAATTATGAAGAAAAGTTAAAATTTCTCCCTCATTGAATCCCTCCCTCCATATGTTATAGTCTCTTCACCTATGAGTTTCTTCTCTCCAAAACTTGGAATTGATTTGGGTACGGCGAATACACTGGTTTTCTTGCCGAAGAAGGGGATCATCCTGAATGAACCTTCTGTTGTGGCAGTTTCCGAAGTAGACAAGAAAGTATTGGCAGTAGGCAATGAAGCAAAAGAGATGGTAGGTCGCACGCCAGACACAATTATTGCTTATAGACCGATGCGCGATGGAGTGATCGCTGACTACCGTGTGACCGAGGCTATGCTCCGATACTTCATCGATAAGGCGCTTGGCAAGTACAATTTATTCAAGCCAGATGTCATGGTTTCAGTTCCCGCAGGAATTACCTCCACCGAGCGTCGTGCAGTAGTAGAAGCAGCACTTCGCGCCGGTGCCAAGAATGCCTATGTGGTCAAGGAACCTATTCTAGCTGCCATCGGCGCAGGAATACCTATCCAAGAGCCTCGTGGTCACATGAGTGTTGATATTGGTGGTGGGACTACCGACGTGGCAGTCATTTCACTCGGTGGAATAGTTTCGTCCACTTCAGTCAAGTGCGCTGGAAATAAAACTGATGCCGCTATTGCTGACTATGTGAAGAAGACATTCAACCTTGCTATTGGCGATCACATGGCAGAAATTATCAAGATCACTATCGGCTCTGCTATTCCACTTGAGCAGGAACTTTCTATGCAGGTTAAGGGTCGTGACTTCATTTCAGGACTGCCACGTTCGACAGAGATCAAGACCAATGAGATTGTGAAAGCTATCGCCGCACCACTCCGCGACATGATCAAGGCTATCAAGGATGTTCTCCAAGAGACACCACCAGAGTTGGCGGCAGATATCATCGATCAGGGCATTACGCTCACGGGCGGATCCTCATTACTGCGTAATCTTCCGGAACTAGTATTCAGAAGGACTGGCGTAAAAGCACAACTGGCTGAAGAACCTCTACTGTGTGTCGCAAAGGGGACGGGTATCGCACTCGATCATTTGGATGTGTACAAAAAGACGATTATTAGTAAGAGGTAAATTCTTATGGCGATAGTAGAAACAATTTTACAGTATTCAGGAACAGTAACTGCCATACCGTTTGTCGTTGCTGGTTTATGGGGGATAATCAAATTTTGGGATTATATCAAGGACAGAAAGTTTAAGGCATACCACCATTTAATTGCAGAATTAGTTGATGAACAACTTGCTCCAGATAAAAAACTAAAAACTGATAGACAGATTGCGGTTATTTTTGAATTAAGAAACTATTCTGGGTACTTTCCAGTAACTAAGCGTATATTGCAAGGTTTGAAGGTTGATTGGAAGGATAATTTACGTGTGATAGAAGAAATAGATCAAACAATAGATTTTATTTGTAGATGGTGGTTCGTGAGAAAGTACAGGCAACTTTTTAAAAAATAGTAGTTCATGAAATTAGATACTCTCATTCACCACGCTTACCTCCTTATCGGTTCA
>CAYTZE010000031.1:0-6603 GCA_964442415.1 uncultured Candidatus Saccharibacteria bacterium | reverse complement strand
CCATGCGTGCCACAGCAAGGGCCAATACCTCTGGTGGCGCAATTTCTTCTTTCACTTTTCTAACAGTACCGAGTCCGAGACCTAGTACACGATCAAAGTCCAAAATCGTGGACCTTTTGTCGTTATCCTCAACAGATGTATCCTTCAACAGCTCCCAGACCAATGCTACTGCTTGCGGAGTATTGATATCATCATTGGTATAGGCCATAAAACGCTCTTTATAGGCCATATTGACCTCTCCATTCTCAGGAAGACTACTCACAGTGGCCATGAGCTTTATAAGGGCATTTTGAGCCCCACGGACAGCCTCAAATGTGAAGTTCACTGGTGATCTATAGTGCGCTGTCAGAAGCCAGTATCTATAAGCGATAGGGGAGATGGTTTCTGCATGCAGATCCTCGAGTTTAAGAAAGTTGCCCTTGGACTTCGCCATCTTCTCATCTGCGATATTCACGAAGGCAATATGCATCCAATACTTCACGAACTGAGTATGCGTAGCGGATTCTGACTGTGCGATCTCATTGGTATGATGGGGAAAGATGAGATCAACCCCGCCAGTATGTAGGTCGATGGTCGGTCCAAATGTTTCCATAGCCATCGCGGAGCACTCAATGTGCCATCCCGGACGACCCAAACCAAATGGGGCATCCCAGGCTACATCACCATCATCTGCGGCCTTGAACTTCCATACAGCAAAGTCGTGATGATTTTCTTTATCGTATTCATCATTGGCGATGCGTTCCTTGGCATGCTGATCAGCTTTGGATAGGTCGAGGTGTGCCAACTCGCCATAATTCTTGACTTTATTGATACTCATATAAACTCCATCCTCGGCTTTGTAGGCGATACCTTCGGTGATGAGCCTATTGATAAGATCGATCATACCAGGAATGTGTTCAGAGGCTCGAATGAGGTGATGAGGCGTGAGTATGTTGAGTGATTTCATACCATCTAAGAACATTTGTTCGTATCTACGGGTCACAATACGGAGTGGCGAACCCTCCTCTCGACTCTTGCGGATAGTCTTGTCATCAACATCTGTAATGTTCATAGCCTGATCAACATGGTATCCGCAATACTCGAATGTACGTCGAATCAAATCATTCATGACAAATGTCCTATAATTGCCTATATGTGGCACATCATAGACAGTAGGTCCGCAGTGGTACAAAGAAACCACGTCTTTCTTGATCGGTGTGAACTGCTCAATCAAGCGCGAGAGTGAATTGTATATTTTGATATCCATTTGTTACATCCACTTTCTATTTTTGAAAAACCACCAAATACATGCAGTTATGAGAAGCATCATGAGTGCAATTACCGCCCACCCAGAGCTATGCCCAATCAGTGGAACTTCGACTGCTGGTATTGTGAAAAGAGCCGCAACGAACGTAAGTGGCTGAAATATGAAGGTGACTACTGTGAGTCGCTTGATGATATCATTCTGACGAGTATTTAGCAGACTATCATTGGTCTCACGTAGATCGGCAAGTAGTTCTCGTGCATTGGTGGTGAGCTCTCGTATACGGTTGAACTCATCGCGTATATCATGTAGATAGACACGAAATTCCTTGCCAAAAACAGGATGACTATCCTCACGGATCATATCTGACCAGATCTCCTCATGTACACGCGCAGTCTGTTTGAAATCGATGAGCTCGCGACTCAAACTAGATAGAACTTCGACCATTTTGCGCTCATCACCCTCGAAAATACGTGTCTCAGCAGCTACAAGTGAGTCTTTGATATTTTCGAGGTCTTCACACATTCCTGCATAGATCTTCTTGACCATGTAGTAAAAGAGATGACCTGCATGATCTATCTTCTCTTCTTTATTCAGAATAGTATTTGCCTCAAAAATCTTTGCAAAATACTCCAACTGCTCAATGCTGTCAGTCCTCGAGGTTATCAGGAAATTCTTGCCGATAACGAAGTCTATCTCTCGGTCAACAATCTCGTATTTGTCGCTATCATTCACTCGAACCGGTAATGTCAGTACTACTAAAATATATTCTGGATAAAAATCTATCTTTGCGAGCGATGATGAGCTCTTCAACTCCTCACCAACTAATGGATGCAGATCATAACGTTTTACTATGCTAGTGATCTCGTCAATAGTAGGGGAGGATATGTCCAACCAAACAAGTCCCTTGGATGCATGATGTGTGATCATGGCGATAGTATAGCGATAAATAGACAAAAAGAAAATCAGCAACAAAAATTGGTTTATCAAGAAATATATGCAATAATAGCCGAACAATTATATATTTCATCAAATCCAGACATGAATACCCAAGATCGCAAACTAGTGATGTTTTTGATAGGACTTCCTGCCGTGGTTTTTGCCTTTTTCATTGGTATCTACGTCGGAGGCAATAGTTCTCTAGCTACAATTCCAGGCATGACAGATACTAGTATATTGACGCCTGAGCAGTTTTCGACTTTCTGGAAGGCGTGGGCGATACTCGATGAGAAGTATGTAGAGGCTGCTAGCACAACCGCACAACAGCGTGTATGGGGATCTATACAAGGATTGGCTTCATCTTATGGAGATCCATATACAGTGTTCTTCCCCCCTGTCGAGTCCAAGCGTTTTGAGGAGGATATAGCGGGCAATTTTGAGGGTGTTGGAATGGAAATAGGCATAAAGGATAAACAACTTCAGGTAGTAACACCTATCAAAAATAGCCCTGCAGAAAGAGCTGGTGTGAAGACAGGTGAATATATACTGAAGATTGATGACAAGAGTACACAAGATATGCCAGTAGATGCCGCTGTGAAGCTCATCCGTGGAACCAAGGGAACGAAAGTGAAAATCCTATTTCTTCCTGTTGGATCTACCAAGCCCATTGAGCGCACTATTATACGTGACACAATAGATATTCCTACACTAGAAACTAGCATAAAATCTGGAATTTTCGTTATCAGACTCTATAGTTTTACTGCTCAATCACCAAATTTATTCCGCAATGCTCTTCGTGAATTTGTATCTTCCGGGTCAGACAAGTTGATCCTAGACCTACGTGGTAATCCTGGTGGATATTTAGAAGCAGCGTGGGATATCGCTTCATGGTTCCTACCAGCAGGGAAGACTGTCGTTACTGAGGATTTTGGCAAAAATGGTGAACCGAAAGTATACCGTAGTAAGGGTTATGACGTATTTGGTGGCAAAATACACATGATTATATTGGTGGATGGCGGATCGGCTTCAGCTTCAGAGATTCTAGCAGGAGCACTCGCTGAGAATGACGTCGCCAAACTTCTAGGAACAAAAACTTTTGGCAAAGGATCAGTACAGCAACTCATATCGATCACTCCAGAAACATCGCTCAAGGTCACTATTGCTCGTTGGTTGACACCTAGTGGTCACAACCTTTCACACGATGGTTTGGATCCTACCTACAAAGTCGAGGTTACAGAGAAAGACATCACAGCAAAGAAGGACGTACAGATGGATAGAGCTGTTGAATTATTGAATACTATGCAGTAGTATCAATGCAAATAATCACACAAACATGAAAATAATTTTACTTAAGGATGTTCAAAAGCTTGGTCGAAAATTTGAAGTGAAAACTGTTAGTGATGGACACGCTATCAACTTACTCATTCCACAAGGAGTGGCTATCGCAGCTACTCGCGATGCACTGAAGCGTGTCGAGGGTATGCGCGCACAGATAGAAGGGGAGCGTAAGGTGCAAGAAGAGCTTCTGGTCAAAAATATCGAGGGATTGAAAGGTGTGAAGGTGACTATCAAAGGCAGAGCAAACGACAAAGGACACTTGTTTGCTGGTCTTCATACGGATGTGATCGCTACTGAGATTGAGAAACAGACTCGACTCCAGATCGATCCGTCATTCATCAAGCTCGATCATCCATTGAAGGAGGTTGGTGAACACATGGTAGAGGTTACCTCAGGAGGGAAGTCAGCGAAGTTGAAAGTAGTTATTGAAGCGCAGAGTAAACAGTAAACTGAGATTGGTAAACCGTAAACAGAAGAATCGCAGAATGACTCTGCGATTCTTCTAGTACCCAGTCTCTAATCTCTAATCTCTAATCTCTTCTCTACACTTACTTCACATGCACAACCTTCTTTCTGACAATGTCATTATTGAAACTAGTCTTACGCTTTGAGCTAAATGAGACAACACCTTCCTTGAGAGCAAAAAGGGTATAGTCCTTACCTACACCAACATTCATACCAGGAAGGCATGTCGTACCACGCTGGCGAAGGATGATCTGGCCAGGAGTGATATGTTGGCCATGATTGATCTTCACACCCAGGTATTTTGGGTTCGAATCTCGACCGTTTTTGGTTGTACCTGCTGCTTTCTTATGTGCCATAGTTCGAACATCTTATCATTGTGTGGCTATAAATGCAACAGAAGTCCCTAATACTGGGCATTTGGTAGTATTTGAATGGAGTAAAATGACTAAGTATCCAAGAAATAATAACCAAACCCTAGTAGCTAAGGTTTGGTTATTGTTTCTTGTATCTTGGTTATTCTCATCAGTTTTCATCAATAATATGGCTATATACCTAGCTTTAATGGGGAAGTTAGGCTCAATTTCTGCCCCGTGGCTTAAAATAAGGGTATTTCACCTACCAAATATGGCCTTGCTGAGCCATATTATAGCATTTAAAGCCTTGACTTTGATGCTCATAGGTGCTATACTATTGCCATAAGAACGAAAGCGTTAGTCTCATGACTGATACCTTCGTTTTTTTAATTGTTATGACTGAATCAATCACCGCTGTCGCATTCTTGCTCTCTTCATTCTACGGCGCGGGACAGACTGATAATCATGCAGCTCTGATCAACGCAATGAATGGATTGGATCAAGCTACCACGACAACTAAGACTATCCGAGTAAGCTCAGTTACTAGTACCTCAACAATGGAATCATATCTTCGCCAGGAATATGCTGATACGCCTATCCTCGTCGATATCGCTCGCTGTGAATCAGAATTCCGCCAGTACAACAAAGATGGTACCGTCCTCCGTGGACGCGCCGTCCGTGATGACGTCGGAGTGATGCAGATCAATGAGCACTACCATGCAGCGATGGCAAAGAAACTTGGTATCGATATATATTCAATCGATGGCAACATCGAGTACGCCAAGCATATTTACCAAGAGTCGGGAACGGCTCCATGGTCAGCATCGAAGCCATGTTGGTCCAAGACTGGTGACCTTGCTCGAAAGTAATTAATAGCTCATAAAAGGCCTTGCAGAAATGTAAGGCCTTTTATGCTGTGCGATAATTAGCACTATTATGCATATATGACAATTAACAAATATGGAACTAGTGCAAAACTACTCAGCACTTTTGCTATACATAAAAAACTGCCAAGTATCCAGAATACAATTACCAAACGTTGCTTACACTTCCCTGATATGCAAAAAAATCGGGGGAGGAGTACTCAAAAGATAAAAATAAGTGCGAGCTGCAAATTATATGCACACTGATTATCAGGATGAACCCATAGGCAAAACTATCTCCGACTAACCTATAGGGAAGGGAAGGGGGAGGCAAACTCATCCTGAGCCAAGCATCTGCGCCACAAGTTTGTTTTTGAGACCATGTCGCACAATATATCTTTTAGACATAGCAACTATATAAATAAAGCCCGCTAGACGGGATTCATTTGCGTTCTACTCCCCTATTCATATTTACTTTTTACGGTAAAGGAGTTACGGAAATAAGTTTTGCACTTGTTGTTGATGTGTTTGTATTGTCAGTTCCCTTGAGTTGTGTCAGACGTCCGATAGTTGGGTTCCAGATCAAATCTACAAAAATATCATTCCAGAGATATGTTACTGGCTTTTTGAGAATATTGTTCCAGGTACTGATCATAATCTCCTGAGTATAGGTAAAATTGTCCTTACCTGTTGGTGAATTGACTATAGTTCTTATATTAAAACCAAAATAACTCAAAATAAGCAGTGCTACGACAATAATTATGATCGTACGTATGAAACCGCGTTCACCAGAGGTATTTTTCATGAATATATTATAAATTATGTGAGCACAACATACAATGAAGACTCAATCTTATAAATATGATAGTGGATTTAGATAAGCTCTCATGTCTGCAAGTGGTATAGTTGCATTCCTGCAATTCTTACTACTAATGAGTTTGGTTATCTGCACGCCATCTGTAGCGTAGACCCCAAAATGGAGATGCGGACCAGTACTATATCCAGTATTTCCACTATAACCGATTACCTGACCAGTCGTGACATGTTGACCAACACTCACACTCTGAAGTGAAAAATGCGCGTATAGTGTAGATAGACCATTCTCATGCTGGATCATGACCCATTTGCCATATGAGTAGCATCCTCTTACGAGATCGGTATTCGCCACACCAATCACAGTCCCAGATAAAGCTGCTTTCACTGGTGTTCCTATAGATGCACGGAAATCTACTCCAGTATGACCTTTGCCATTGTATATTTGAGCATTGGCAGTTGCGAACTCTGTATTACCAAAGTATTGCGTGATTGTTACTGAGTCCAGTGGCCAGGATAAAACACCAGATCCGGAGTGGGGGATTTTGGAACCATCCACCGTAAGATGCAATTGTGCTTCAAACGACTG
>CAYTZE010000030.1:0-7001 GCA_964442415.1 uncultured Candidatus Saccharibacteria bacterium | reverse complement strand
GCTCGCTTGGCATTGCGAACAAGCGTGTTTGTTTGTGGCTCAAAAACTCCCAGAATCCAGTGCCAAAAGTCTACTGCAACAAGGCATACGAACCAGCCGTGTACGGAACCCGAGGAAGACCATATCTTTCCGAATCGCTCCAAAACCTCAACGAGGTGATGAATCAGGAGTTTACGACAGGCAACGATTTAGTAACTCAGGTAGATGACTTTATCGAAATTTGGACTGCCAAGCGTCTTTCAGCCAAAGAGTACCAACACGCCACCTCAAAGCCAATTACGCTTCACGAGAAAGCCATCAAACGCTGTACCAAACCAAATGACATTATCCTTGATAGCTTCCTTGGCTCGGGAAGTACTCTCTTAGCCGGAGAACAGCTTGGTCGGCGAGTATATGGGTGTGAGCTTGAGCCTCGATTCTGCGACCTCATCGCCAACCGCTACGAAGCCCTCACGGGAATTAAGCCGATCATTGAACACTATGAAAAAGAATAAATATCAGGATCAGTTTCTGGAAGAGCTGGCTCGGATTCCTATTGTCCAAGTTGCTTGTGAAAAGTCAGGGCTGTCGCGGCAAAGTGTGTATCGATGGCGAAAGGATGATCAGGCATTTGCCAAGAAAATGGATGGAGCACTGGCCGAAGGGGTCGCGCTAGTGAATGACATGAGCGAAAGCCAGCTCCTCAACCTCATCAAGGAAAAGAACTGGCCGGCAATCAGTTTCTGGCTCCGACACAGGAACGACAACTACAAGAATACGCTTGAGATTACTACCAAGGACGACCCCGAAGAACTGACACCCGCTCAAGCCAAAGTCGTAAAGCAAGCGCTCAAGCTCGCAAAGATCACTCAGTCAAAATCTCTTAAAAATATCAAGTAAATTCTATGTCTAAAATTATTCCAACCGTTTTAGTCAACAAGATGATCAAAGATCGCCTGGTCCGCACTTCAATTACCAAGGACAGTTTTCTCTACTTCTTTCACTTCTACTACGCCCACTATGTGAAGTATGAAACAGCAGACTTTCAGAAAGAGATTATGCACTACCTTGAGCATAGTCCAACTGAAAACTTGTTTGTGGTTGCCTTCCGAGGATCTGGGAAATCTACCATGGTGACCACCGCCTATCCGATCTGGTCAATCCTGGGCAAACAACAAAAGAAATTCTGCATCATCTTTTGCCAGACGAAAGCTCAGGCAAAACAGCACATGATGAATATCCGAACGGAACTGGAAGGGAACGACGTACTTAAGCGAGACCTCGGACCATTTCGAGAAGAAAGCGACGAATGGGGATCCTATTCACTGGTATTCAAAAAACACGGAGCACGTATTACGGTGGCCTCAACTGATCAAAGTATCCGAGGTATCCGACACAATGAACACCGTCCAGATTTGATCATCTGTGATGATGTCGAAGATGTGCAGTCAACCAAAACACGTGAGGGTCGCGAGAAAACCTATAACTGGCTTCAGGGCGAAGTGATTCCTGCAGGTGACCGGAATACTCGCCTAGTTATTGTTGGCAATCTCCTTCATGAGGATTCTCTGCTCATGCGGATCAAGGAAGCAATCTCCCTAGAGAAAGCCAGCGGTATATTCAAGGAGTACCCACTGCTTGATAAGAATGATATTTGCCTTTGGCCGGGAAAGTACCCGGACGCAGCAGCCATTGAAGAAGAGAGGATGAAAGTAGCGAGTGATGTATCATGGCAACGCGAATACCTCCTTCGTATCATCCCTAGTGATGATCAGGTTATTTATCCAGAGTGGATCCAGTACTACGACGAACTGCCGGGGGTGGATCATACAGGCTACCGAGGTACCTATGCAGGGGTTGATTTAGCGATTTCGGAAAAGGATGCGGCTGACTATACCGCCGTGGTACAAGCGCATGTGTACTCGAGAGCCGAGAAGCTCAAAATCTACATTCTCCCCAATCCCATTGTCAAAAAATTGAACTTTCCAGCTCAAGTCGATCTATTGAAAGACATCAAAAATACGACTATGCGAAGTCATAACGATAAGATTTTTGTGGAAAGTGTCGCTTATCAAGAGGCTCTCCCTCAGATGCTTGAGATGCATGGCATTACTGCCGAAGCCATCAAGCCGAAAGGAGACAAACGGACGAGGCTTGCGTTAACTTCCACAACTATCAAATCGGGCATTATCAAGTTTCCTCGAAAGGGTTGCGAGGAACTTATCGAACAATTAGTCGGCTTTGGTGTCGAAAAACATGACGATCTCGCCGATGCATTCTCACTCCTTGTGAATTCGACAATGGACAAGCATGCGAACGAAGGCACAGTCATTATGTGGTTTCTGGGAGGAGGTGATGACGATGACGACATTATCTACTATTCCGATTATGTTGATATGGAATAGCCAAATTGCTAATCGGAAAACTTGCCACCACAAATATCAAAGAATCTCTCAAAGAATCCCGTTAACTTCGTTAAGACACTTTCTCGCTTCTTTGTTCGCTCACCGTCCGGGGAAAAGCGAGATACAGGAGGTAGCACCTTGGTGATAGCTGTACCAGTTGTCGCCAAGCTTCCATCACGAAAGGCATTCCGTACAAATGCATACGTTGCATCATGATCAAGGCCCTCACTAGCAATAATTTGTTCCAGCTCATCAACCTTTTTCCCTTCAACAAATTTCTGCCAGTCGTCATCAACCACTGAATGCACATCCAGTGAAGAGATAAATTGATTGATGAGGTCTTTCTTATTGCGTAGTTCAATACTCGAATCTATGGCTTTATTGATATCAAGCAGCAGCTCCCGATTCTTAGTATGGTCTTCATGGTATTTCTTGATCAACCCTAAGACATAATCAATATTGATCTCTATCTGCTTGATAAGCTCCATTTCAAACACCAGGTCGTCATTGATATTTTCCTTGGTATCCTCTGTTCCTTTGCGAAATTCTGCGTAGAGATCAATATACATGCTGTGATAATCCTGAATATCACGCGGAGATAGAATCTCATTACCGACAAAATCATCAAAAGTCACTAAGATATTGCGCACGCGCAAAATTGCGCCGTAGAGCCTAATGAAGTCTTTTTGATTTTGTTCACCCACAATTCTTTCTCCAACAGGAAATCGCTCTTGAAGTTCAGCAACGAGACTTTCGTACCCTCGCACTTCCTTATCGCCATCCTTGTAGCCGTTGTAGTAATCAGCATAGGCTTTCAAAAGCACAATGCCACTCGCTTCCTTGTCACCAAAAAGGGCGATGGATTCATTCGTTGCCTTTTCAAGGTTGCGGAAACAGACGATGTTACCAAAGGTTTTCACGCTGTTCAAAATACGGTTTGTGCGGGAATATGCCTGCAGAAGTCCATGTAGTCTCAAATTCTTATCCACCCAGAGCGTATTGAGCGTTGTGGCATCAAAGCCAGTCAAAAACATATTGACCACGATGAGAATATCAATCTCACGATCTTTTACTCGCTGACTCACATCTTTGTAGTAATTCTGGAACTTATCGGATGAAGTATCGTACGACGTACCAAACATCGCATTGTAATCTGTAATAGCTCGTTCCAAGAAATCCCGAGAGCTAGCATCAAGCCCGCTCGTATCCTCTGAATTTTCATCAACTACCCCATCAGCGTCCTCTTCGTTCACCCCAAAGCTATAAATCGTTGCTACTTTGAGTTGTTTATCGCTCGGCAAGCCAGCGAGTTGTTTTTTGAACTCAGCATAGTATTTCTTGGCGACATCAATCGAAGAAACGGCAAAAAGAGAGTTGAAGCCTGCCAATCTTCGATCTCTGAGTTTGTAGAAACTATTACGTTTCGTTTTCTGATCAAAATGCTCACGAATATAGCTCACGACATTTGCCAGGCGCTCTGGTGCTGCCAGTACCGCCTCTCGATCAATATCGCTTACTTTCTTATCCTCAATGTTTTCAGCTTCACGGACGGTAGAAACATAATCAACCTTGAACGGCAAAACATTTTTGTCGGCAATCGCATTAACGATCGTATAGGTGTGCAGTTTTTCTCCGAAGGCTTGTTCTGTGGTTTTCAAATCTGGGCGACCGCCGGAAGAGGCGTTGATGGCGAAAATAGGCGTACCTGTAAAACCAAAGATATGATAGTTCTTGAATGCCTTTGTGATAGCGGCATGCATATCACCAAATTGCGAGCGATGACACTCGTCAAAGATGAGCACGACGTGGCCATCAAAAATATCATGGTTCGTATTGCGCCCGATAAATCGGTCGAGTTTCTGAATGGTGGTAATGATAATCCGGGCATTTGAATCCTCCATCTGCCGCTTGAGGATTGTAGTGCTGGTGTTGCTATTGGCTGCACCCTTCTCAAACTTGTCGTACTCACGCATCGTCTGATAGTCCAAATCTTTGCGGTCAACCACAAACACCACTTTATCTATAAAAGGCAATTTGCTCACCAGCTGTGCCGTCTTAAAGCTCGTCAGCGTCTTCCCTGATCCCGTCGTGTGCCAAATATACCCGCCCGCTTCCACAGTGCCAAGCTTCTTGTAATTCGTGCTGATTTCAACTCGACTGAGGATTCTTTCTGTCGCTACTATCTGATACGGTCGCATGACGAGCAACTGTCGGTCTGTCGTAAACACACAATAGCGAGTCAAAATATTCAAAAGTACATGCTTGGCAAAAAAAGTCTTGGCAAAATCCATCAAGTCCGTAATCGGCTGATTGGTCGCATCTGCCCACCAGCTCGTAAATTCAAAGCTATTGCTTGAACGTTTCCCTTTTTTCGCCACCCCTTCACTTGCTTCTTTGATATGCTCCGCGCGCGTGGTATTGCTGTAATACTTGGTATGGGTACCGTTTGAAATCACGAATAACTGTACATATTCAAAGAGTCCGGCCGCCGCCCAAAAGCTCTCTCGGCTGTAACGATTGATCTGATTAAATGCCTCTTGGATCGCTACCCCGCGACGCTTGAGCTCGATATGCACCATTGGTAGCCCATTCACGAGCACTGTGACATCATACCGATTGGCACGCTCCCCATCTTCGGTAGCATACTGATTTATCACCTGCAGGCTATTGTCATGAATGTTATCTTTTTTGATGAGGTAAACATTCTTCACGCTCCCGTCCTCGCGAGTCATGTTTTTGATGTGATCCTCCTGTATGGTTGCTGTTTTCTCGGCGATACTCTGATTAGGATTAGCAAGTTCGCTAGCAAAGAATTGCTCCCATTCAGAATCGGTAAAGATAAAGTCATTGAGTTTCTCCAACTGCTTTCGCAGGTTTAACACCAGATCAGCTTCGGATGTGATAGCGACGTATTCGTAGGCTTGTATCCCGAGTTGCTCGATAAATGCACGTTCGAGATCTGCTTCGCTTTGATAATGTTCAGCGCGTTTTTTGTCCGGCGTGTATTGACCCACCACCGTACTTTTCGGATTCTCGGCAACTAGATTGTATTGGTTATTAGTGGGCATGCTGGTTTTCTAACTGGTTGAAGGTCAAAAGTTTTCCTCGATAATATTCATACTGAGATCGACGGGCGTTAAGTTCTGCTGGTAAACCGATAGAGATATCGTTCACGAGAGCATCAAATTTATCCAATATAGAAACAATTCGATTTTGTTCAACAATATTAGGTACAGGAATTTTAATATTTTCGACTTGTTTCTTTGAAACTGCAGGGATACCACCTTTTTGCTGTTCACCAATAAGTGAATTCTGATTTTGTTTTAGAATGTAATAAATAAAATTCCAATTGAGTCCCGTGCCCTTAACATCGATTGTATAACAGCTATTCCCAGCCCAATAATTAACCAGTATTTTGTTTACAAATCCAGCATTCGCTCCACGCGCACTCATAATTATCTTGTTAGCGGTATTGTTATATTCGCTATAAAATCCTGTCTCTGTAATACCGCCGTTATAAACGGGGTATTTTGCTCCCGAGTCTTGTCTGTCCTTATGGACGAATTCACCAATTGTAATCTTTGAGATATCCATAAGCTTACCCCACCGTACCCCCCCCCTCTGGGAAGATTAGGAGTTGCGAGCGGTAATACTCATACTGCTTCTTTCTTGCTTCTAGCTCTGCTTCTAGCTCTGCTTCTAGCTCTGTAAAACTATTAAGAATTTTGACGATTTCTTCCTGCACTGCAAGTGGCGGGAGCGGGACCATTATTTTTGCAAAACGTTTTTTTGAAACGTTAAATCTCGTTACTCCGCTTGCAGTTTTGGCAATCTGCTTCCTGGATTGTTCATCCCTAAACAAGTATTTCAAAAATTCCGGCAAAAATAAATCTTTGTTATGCAAGCGAAACCCAAAACAAAAGCTATTTAGATAGAGAGGTTCATCAATTTTTTTCGTTAGAACAGACGACATCCCGCACTCGTCAGGGGTTTCCGACGACCCCGTAAATAGCACGTCACCATACTGAATTTTATTTTGCTTCTCATCCTTACTTACTTTCACGAGTGTGCTTATGTTTGTATCGACAGCAATGTTAGAAAAAATATTCATATAGGTAACAAACTTTGCGTTACCATTGCTGAAATCATCTTTACTTTTCCCAGATAGCCCACCATAAAACTCACCGAGTTCTCCAAGTTCCTTAAACTCAACTCCGTTTGGGCATTTTTCGGCAATCAACTTTTCAATTTTGCTTTGGTGTTTAGTCATACTCATTTCATTCCCTCAATGTCAGCTACGATCGAATCAATCGCTGTGCGAAGTTCTTTTTGTCGCGTGACAATACCAGCTATCCTCTCATTGAGCTCGGTAATATCAACCACCTCACGAGTATCTTCTGCTACTACATAGCTTGAGACCGCAATATTGTAGTCATTCGCAGCTATGGTTTTATTATCTACTAATTTGGCAAAGTATTCTGCATCCTTGCGTTCAGTAAATGCATTCAGAATCTTGGTACGATTTGTCTCGCTCAATTTATTTTTGTTCCCACCCCGGACAAATTCCGCCGAAGCGTCGATGAAAAGCGTCTTGTTATCTTTTTTACTTTTTTTGAG